>JBCBKZ010000401.1:0-5327 GCA_038520955.1 Bacteroidota bacterium
CTAAGTGCAACAATGGGACGAATTCTTGCAGCTTTTAATGCTGGAAATAAGCCTGCTATTGCCCCTGAAACGATGAGAAGAATAACACAGTACCCTATGTTTGATATAGATAAGTGGAGCGAAATATTTAATTCCCTGGCGAAGAATCCTCTCAGAACCAGTCTGACAGCCTTCGGTGTTTTTTGGGGAATATTTATGCTGGTCATCATCTTAGGTGCTGGTAAAGGGCTTCATAATGGTGCCACCAGAGGGTTTGATGGGATAGCCAATAATAGCCTCTTCGTTTGGACACAAAGAACTACCAAACCTCACATGGGGCTACCAGCAGGGAGGAATTTCAACATGAAAATTGCGGATTATGAAGTCCTGAAGCAGATGCTTCCTGAAGCTAAGGTCATAGCCCCGAGAATCCAAAGATCAGGAGCTACCATCATTAGAGGAGCAGAATCAGGCACCTATAATGTGTATGGGGATTATCCTGGAATTAACCAGGTGGAATCCATAGTGATTGAAGAGGGAAGATTTCTCAATCAACTGGACATGGAGGATAAAAGGAAATCAGCAGTGATTGGAGTTAGGATTAGGGAACTATTCTTTGAAGAGGAAGAAGCGGTACTTGGAAAAAATATTAAGATCAATGGGGTCTACTTCAAAGTAGTCGGGGTCTTCAAAACGAAAGAATCTGGAGAACGGGGATTAAGAAATACTGAGCGCATACATGTCCCTTTCTCCGCTTTCCAGCAAACCTTCAACTATGGAGGAGTCATAGGATGGTTTGCCATGACTGCTAATGATGACGTGAGGGCATCTACTGTAGAAGAAAAAGCCATAGAAATCCTGAAAGGCAGACATAAAATACACCCGGAGGATAACCGTGCCTTTGGATCTAATAACGTGGAGGAAGAGTATGAAAAACTACAAACCTTATTCACAGGTATTTTTGGCCTGAGTTGGTTTGTAGGGGTAATGACACTTATCGCAGGCATCATAGGCGTGAGTAACATCATGCTGGTCATTGTAAAGGAAAGAACCAAAGAGATAGGTGTACGCAGAGCCATAGGTGCCAAGCCATGGGATATTATGTCCCAAATCATCACTGAGTCAGTTTTCCTGACAGCCATAGCAGGCTTTGTAGGCCTGGCACTCGGTGTCTTAGTCCTGGACCTCATCGCCATGGCTATTCCGCCTGATGATGATACCATGTTTGCCAATCCATCAGTCAAACTTGAGACTGCCTTGATCGCGCTAGGTATCATGGTGTTCGCCGGTGCCTTAGCAGGAGTTATCCCGGCAAAAAAAGCCATCAGCATAAGTACCGTTGACGCATTAAGAACAGAATAACAAATTCAACCATTAGCTATACCTACATATGAGAAGTGCACTAATCGTATTCATCATTGTTTCCCTCCTGGCAGGTTGTGGAGGTGTATTGTACTACCTATACACCAAAAACCAGGAGAAGCCCATCGCATATGAAACCGAGCAACCAGAAGTAAGAACCATCATAAAGAAAGCGGTTGCTACGGGATCTGTTATCCCAAGAAAAGAGATTGAGATTAAACCTCAGGTTTCCGGCTTGATTAAAAAGCTCTATGTAGAAGAGGGAGATATCATTAAGAAAGGGGATCTAATTGCCCAAATTGAGATTGTCCCTGATATGGTCTCTATGAATAATGCAGAGAACAGAGTAAACAGAGCCAAGATTTCTCTGGACAATGCGCAGAAGGACTTTGACAGAAATGAGCCTCTCATTAAGGATGGAGTAATTTCTGCCGCAGACTTCCAGGTATTTGAGCTGGCCATCAAGAATGCCAAAGAAGAGCTTCAGGCTGCCAGAGATAACCTGGAACTGATCCGCAAAGGATCTACTAAAAAATACGGCTCCAGAGGAAATACCAATGTACGCGCTACCATAGCAGGTATGGTCCTGGATGTGCCCATAGAAGAAGGAAACTCAGTAATCGAAGCTAATACCTTTAACGATGGTACTACCATAGCCTCCATTGCCAATATGAATGAGATGATCTTCGAAGGAAAGGTAGATGAGTCTGAAGTAGGCAAGATCAAGCAGGGAATGGATCTTATTCTCACCATAGGGGCTATTGAAGACGAAGAGTTTCATGCCAAGCTGGAGCATATAGCGCCTAAGGGAGTCGAAGAAAACGGGGCTATTCAGTTCACAATTAAGGCCGCCATGGAGCTGAAGGAAGACCAGTTTATCAGAGCTAACTACAGTGCAAATGCTGATATCGTACTGGAAAGAGAAGATAGTGTACTATCTATACCTGAGAGTCTTCTCATTTTTGAAGGAGACTCCACCTTTGTAGAAGTAGAAAAGGGAGAGCAGGAATTCGAGAAAGTACTCATACAAACAGGACTATCTGATGGCATCAATATTCAAGTAACCAATGGGGTAAAAAAGGATACTGAGATCAAAAATCCCAACGCCATTATAGAAGAATAGGCCTCAAACCCATCTTTTCTGAAACCGCAATTCAATATGGATTGCGGTTTCTCTGTTTTAACAACAAGACTTGAGAAAACTGCTGGAAAGTTTATATTTTAAACTAAATGAACCAGCTGGTAAAACATAGTCCTAACGAAAACGTAAATTTCGGATAGGAAACGCATGTTATTGCAGGTTTACGAGCGATAATCTGTATCTTGCACAAACTGGTTAACTAATTGCAAGGAGGCGAATGAGGTATTATGTGCACCTGATCATATTGGTGGTCCTCTCACTGAACCTTTCAGTGCAGAAGAGCTATGCCCAGGAAATCCCTGATAGCATCGCCACTTTGAGCCAGGTAGACCAGTGGGAATACTACAATAACCAGATGTGGCATAACATCAAAAACTGGGAACTCGCCCTAAATTATGCCACTCGAGCCCTCAATATCAGCAAAGGTATACAAGATAGAATTTTGGAAGCCACCAGTTTATATAACCTGGGGCGGCTGCATGAATTCTATAAAGACTATGATATAGCAAGAATTCAACTTCAACGGTCCTTAGACCTTAGAAGAGTATATGCCACGGACCTGGAAATCATTCTGACCCTGAATAAACTAGGGGAAGTCTTCCAGAAAATGGGCAATAACGAGGCTGCCGTCATTAACTACAGAGAGGTACTCCAACTGGCACTTAGCATAGAAGATAGTACTAATGCCGGCTTGGCATATGAAAGAATAGGATTTGTCCATCTGGAAGAGGAGAAATACGAGCTAGCACAGAAGGCATTTTTCAGCTCCCTCGAGATAAATTCCATGCTGAGAGACTCCATGGGAATCTCAAATGCCTATAATAACATAGGTGAAGTCCTTAGCCTGTCCCGGGAATCTTTAAGTGCGATTGAAAGCTACCAGAAAGCCCTTCGTATACATCAAAAGCTCTTCAACCATGAAGAGGAAGCCGCCACCCTCCATAAAATAGGAGAGGAATATCTGGCCATGGATAGTACAGACCTGGCCAGAAGATTCCTGGATAAAGCCCTTTCCATACGTGAAGAATTATCAGACAGACAGGGTTCAGCAGAAACCCTCAACCAGATTGGAGATTCTTATAAAGCAGAAAATCTCTTTAGGGAAGCTAAAAAGCACTACCAGTATTCGCTGGACATGCAGACTGTAGTAGGTGATACCATGGCCAAAACCCTGTATAATCTGGGAGAGGTGAACTATTACCTGAATGAAAAAGAAGAATCTCTGGAATACCTGAACTCCAGTCTAAACCTGAAACAGAGCCGTCAGAGTGATCCATTCCGCAAGAGTAGTTATGAACTCCTTTCTAAAATTTATGAGGAATTGGGGGACTATCAATTATCTCTCTCATACTACCAGCGATTTAATGGTCTGGATGACTCTCTTACCAATAAGGAAAAAGACAGGGTGTATGCAGAGCACTTGAATAAGTATGAGAATGACAAGAGAAGAAAGGAATTAGAACTTTCCAGAGAGAGGGAAGAGAATATAAAGCTGGAACAGCAAACTACACGTCTGATCCTGATTTTTGTAGCTGTGGCCCTGGTTTTCTCCCTCATCATGACGGGCTTTATTTACCGCCAGAATAATATCCAGCGTAGGCAGAATGAAAAGCTGGAGAAACAGAATAAAGTAATTAATAGTCAGATCCGGCAGCTTCATAAGATCAATACCTCCCTTGAAGATGCTAAGGTCCAGGCTGAATCTGCCTCTATTGCCAAATCTGAGTTCCTGGCTACTATGAGCCATGAGATCAGAACGCCTATGAACGGCATCATAGGGATGACGAATCTCCTCCTGGATACGGACCTGAATAATAGGCAGAACGACTACGCACAAACGATCTCTACCAGTAGCAACAACCTCCTCTCTATCCTAAATGATATTCTGGATTATTCCAGAGTGGAAGCGGGTAAACTTGAGCTGGAAATAAGAAGCCTTAAACTGGAATACCTCCTGGATGAGGTGATGGCCTTATTCACCTCTAAGGCTAATGAGAATGGATTGAAGCTGGACTATCACCTGGACAGCCAGGTACCTCCCTTTATTTTGGGAGATTCTACCCGTCTACGCCAGGTCCTGGTAAATTTGGTTAGTAATGCCCTAAAGTTTACCAAGCAAGGATTCATTCACATAGATGTTCGTCTGGTACAGGCTAACCCGCAGGCGTTGGCACATGGAGAAGAGTTCCTGCTAGAATTTGCTGTAACTGATACGGGAATCGGGATACCTGAAGAAAAAAGACGTACGATTTTTGACTCCTTCCAGCAGGTAGATAACTCCATCTCGCGGAAGTTTGGAGGAGTGGGGCTGGGGCTGGCCATCTGTAATAAGCTGGTGGGGCTCATGGGAGGAAGCATCAATGTAGAAAGTGAAGTAAACAAGGGCTCTACTTTCTTCTTCACAGTAGCTACAGAGGCTGATAGAGAAGCTGAGCTAAAGGATGATGGCTCCAGACATGCCGCCAAGTTCGAGTTTGATGGATTACTAGGGGATAAATATCCGATCAATATCCTCGTGGCTGAGGATAACATGATTAATCAAACCGTCATAGAGGGGATACTAGAGAAAATGGGATTCGATATCCACATTGTAGAGAATGGACTGGAAGTGCTGGAAGCACTACAAGAACGTCCTGTGGACATGATTTTCATGGATATTCAGATGCCTGAAATGGATGGATTGACAGCTACAGAAAATATCATTAAACGCTATGGCAATGACAAAAGGCCCGTACTAGTGGCCATGACTGCCAACGCCATGATAGGCGTAAGAGAACACTACCTCAGAGCTGGCATGGATGACTACATCAGCAAGCCCTTCAAGCTCACAGATCTGGAGTTGGTC
>JBCBKZ010000402.1:0-5326 GCA_038520955.1 Bacteroidota bacterium
GGTCCTGCGAGGTAATATCCTGCTGTTACAAAGAAGTGTCTCTTTAGCCTACCTTCTACGCTTCTGGAAATATCATCTATTCCATAATCCAGAGGTGCCTGGATGATGTTTGGGGCTGAAAGTCCCGCCCAGAAGTTATCTCCGTAGAGATATAATCCTGCGGAAGCGTCCAGTACATTGATATTATTGACATTAGAAAATAGAATTTCATCAGAGGGATCTACAAAGGTGATGTTCTGCAGATCGAGGGTGTACTGAAGATACTTGAGAGAAAGTCCCATCCCAAGCTTTATATCATCAGTCAGGGGAAGGTGATAAGCATATCCTCCTTCAGCACCTATGCGCTTGGTAGGACCTGTAATATCACTGTATAGCTTCAGTCCAAATCCGCTGTTCTCATATCCTCCCTGATAGGTTACACTGAATGTTCTAGGGGCACCGGGAAGGTTAAACCACTGGAATCTGTGGTGAAAACGGATTTCGTGATTTTCAGTACTACCTGCTACCGCGGGGTTGATCAGGTAGTGATTATTCATGTACTGGGTGTAGAGAGGTTCCTGCTGCCCATAAGCGCTGAATACCCAGAGCAGTGAGAATATGACTATGCTTAATCTTTTCATATTCAAATTTTTATTCTTTGTTGGAGATTTGAAGTTTGGATTAACGGAAAATGCTAACGGTACCTTTAAATACTCTATCACTATCATCATTCAACAGTTCAAAGATGTAGTAGTAGGTGCCATCCGGGAGAGGGTTTCCGTTAAAGGTTCCATCCCAGTCATTGTTGTAATTGTCTGATGAGAAAACCAGCTGCCCCCATCTGTTCAAGATTGACAGAGTATTATCAGGGAAGGCTTGTACACATGGTATCACGAATTTCTCATTCACTCCATCTCCATTAGGAGTAAAGCCCATATTGGTTGAAAGACAATCAAAGCGCTCACTCACGGGAACTTCAGCATCCAGGATCAGCTGACAGCCAATAGAGTCTGTAACTACCACTCTGTAAGTACCTACCAGCAGATTGCTGAGGGAATCTCCCGTGATAGCTGGGTCTGTATTCCACACATAAGAATATGGAGGCACACCCCCTTCAGCCATTACTTTAGCTGTTCCTTTCTTGGTAAAATTGTCTTCAGTGGTAGCTACTGTAGCAGTAAGCACGGGAGGCTCAGTGATAGTGAAGGAAGCTGAATCTTCACATCCTCCTGCATCAATCAGTTTTACTGTATAGTCTCCACCTGAAAGGTTGGTTATTTCATTTCCTGTTTCTCCAGTAGACCATGTGTAGGTATATGGTTCAGTACCTCCCATAGCCATGACTGAGATAGCGCCACTTGCACTCCCATTACAAAGAATAGGCTGTGTATCTTCGATTACTTCAATTGCCATTGGTTCTCCCAGAACTGCTGTAGCAGAAACTGTATCTCCATTAAAGTCTATTACGGTTACTGAGTAGGTGCCCGGTTCCAGATTTACTGCCTGCTCTCCTATTTGGAAGTTGCTCCATGCGAAGGAGTATGGAGGACATCCTCCTGTTACCATGGCTGTAGCTACTGCGTTAGTAGTATCAGGGCAACCATTATACCCAAACACTATATCTGCTACCAGGCTGTCTGGTGTTACTGTGATGTTAAAGGTACAGCTATCCACATTTCCACTTGCATCACTCGCATATACTGTAACCGGAGTAGTTCCTACCGGGAAGGTATCTCCCTGCATAATGCTACTGCTAAAGATTAGACTGTCGCAGTTGTCAGTCGCTACGGGTGGATCCCAGGTAACGAGTGCACCACATAAGCCAGAATCTGTACTTACAGAAATGTCTGGTACACAAGTAGTGATAACCGGGGCTACCGTGTCTTGAAGTACCACGTTAAAGGTGATGATACTTTCATTTCCTGCCGTATCTATTGCTGTATAAGTAACAGTGTTAGTTCCAGCGATGAAAGTATCACCGGGCTGGAAATCACTGAAAGAAGTGTCCAACTCACAATTATCTAATGGAATAGGTGCTATCCAGCTTACTGGAGCGCTACACTGATCTGCTGCCAGCGTAAGATTAATATCTGCCGGAGGATTCAGGAAAATCGGCCCAAGGCTGTCTACTACCGTTACGACAAACTCACACGTATCTTTATTTCCAGCACCATCAGTAGCTATATAGGTTACTGTGGTGGATCCAAGGTCGAAGATTGAACCGGGAAGAACGCTGATTCCGTAAGTAACTAACCCACAGTCATCCTCCGCTACTGGTGCATCCCAGGTAACTACCGCTCCACAAAGTCCGGAGTCAGCGGCCACTACAATGGTATCAGGGCAGTTGATGAATTCTGGTGGGAATTGATCCACGGCAAGCTCTACTTCGAAAGTGTCTGTTACGGTACAACCAGCACCATCAGATACAATTACGATATACTCGCCACCACTCAGACTGTCAGGATCTTCAACTGGGGCCACTCCATTGTTCCAAAGGAAGGTATAGGTTCCAGGTCCTGTTCCACCAGTTACGGTAAGATTAATAGAACCAGAACTATCCTGGCATCCTGCTTCCAAAACTTCACCTGTGACAGCTAAAGTAGGTACTGCAGTCTCATTCCACTCATAAGCACCAAGGTCTACTCCAGGTCCAAATGGTCTTGCGTCCCCATTAATGTCATCTGCTGGTGCTGCGGTAGCATCAGCTATGTCTCTGGCTGCTGAACAAGAAACCAGACTTAGGTTTCCAGCAGTATCAGGTGCAGTAGTAAAGTCAGGCTGGCTGAAGAAAATGGGGTTGATGTCTACCACATTGCTTCCGGCAAATCCACCTTCTACAGTAGAGAAGCTTACCACAGCATCTGTATTCAAGTCTGTACTAATCTCTGAGGAGTTCCCCCAAAGGATAGTGTTGGTGATGGTAAAGTCAGAATTGGCTTGGGCTCTGATACCCCCGCCTATGACGGCAGCATTTCCAGAGAAAGAACAGTTAAGCACTGCACCTTCAGAGCCTGCTGTATGGAAGATAGCCCCTCCGTTTCCGCTGGAGAAGTTACTTTTAAACTCACAGTTGGTATAGTTAACATCAGAAGTACCAAGGGCGTAAACAGCACCACCGGAGTTAGAAATGTTTCCAATAAATCTACACTTGCTGAGGGTAGTATTTGCATTATCCGAACATAGAATAGCTCCGCCAGAGGTAGTTGAGTTATTTCCTAAGAAAGTAGAGGATTCGATGGTAGGAGAAGAGTTGAAGACATTGATGGCTCCCCCTCTTTGAGAGGTGTTTGTATCGAACATAACGTTCTCCACAATTCCTGATCCTCCATTGAAGAAATAAATGGCGCCTCCTCTTTCAGTAGCTTCATTGAAACTCATGGTAGAGTTTCTAAAAGTAGGATTTGCACCAGGAGCTACATAAACTGCCCCTCCAGACTCAGACTCATTTTTCTCAAACTCACAATCTTCAAGTACTGGAGCTGCGCCTATATTCATGATGGCAGCACCTCCTCTGAAGATAGCCGTATTGAATTCGAAGGTACAGTTCGAGAAAGAAGGACTCGCATCCTCTCTCATGTATACTGCTCCCCCTTCCACATCCGCTGAGTTATTAGAGAATGTGATATTGGTAAGGGTACCTGCTGACGTTTTGAAAAACGAAATGGCCCCTCCTTGTCTACTAAGGTTTTGGTCAAATACACAGTCATCAGCGGTTAGGTTACAGCCACTTTGAAGGCCGATTCCTCCACCTCTACTGATGGCTATGTTAAGCCCTACTCCACTACCGGTAATCACCATATTACTGGTGTCGGCTACAAAAGCTCCTCCACCAAAATCTGACTGGTTCATGGTCATGGTAGAGTTATCCATGGTAATCAAGGATTTCTCTCCGGCATATAAGCCCCCACCTGAAGTCAGCGAGATGTTATCTGATAGCGTAACATTTACTAGCGTCAGGTTTGAGTTAAAGGCATACACACCGGCACCTTGACCGTCTGTGGCAGCCCCATCAGCATTACCGGCTTTAACGGTAACTCCATCCAGGATGGTTTCCGTTACCAGGTTCAAGGCAGTTACTACATGATAGGTATTATCTCCATTGTTGGAGAATGAAGGTCCGTCATTGGAGAGCATGTCTCCCGACAGAATGGTTACATTGGCTTGGGGGTCTCTTTGTGTTATCTCTGTTTCGGAGCCGACGAATCCTCCGTAAACAGCTACGCCATCTTTTAAGCTAAAGGTAGAGGTCCTGCTAGTTCCTAGGGGAACATATGTGCCTTCGGCAACCCAAATTTCCCCTGCGTTAGTGTTCACTAAAGCAGTTTGTAAGTCAGTGTAGGCATCCTCCCATGAGGTACCATTGTTTGCTCCTGTCGCAAACCCATTAACATACACGATTTGTGAAGAAACAGAGCTAACTAAAAAGAACAGGATCAGACTGAAAAGAAAAGTAGCTTTCACTTTCATATAAGCATTCCATTTGGTTCGAATGTCCTTCAGATAGGCAGCATTTCTGATTAGCCTCAATATGAAAGTTAAACAGAGGGACGTTCATGGCTAAGAACATCAGCAGGTGGGATTCATCTATAGACTATAATGGGCTCCATACCGGCTAACCGCTCAAGGATAAGGTAAACTCTATTTAAGTTTGTAAGAAAATCAAGAAGAAGTATAGATAAAATGAGTAAGATTTTCATTTATCAATTCTTCTATTCCTCCCTTCCAAATTTTGTACACTAGGAAAATATTTCGGAGTGCAATTTGAATTTATCGTTTCCCCCACTGTTAACTCAGAGACTGAAAAGAACTAATAAAAATCAGAAATACATATAATTCAAAAAACAAATAAGTCAGATTGGTATTTATTTTAAGAATTTGTTCTGTTGGACTTTCCAGTTAACAATCAACAAATAATGATTCATTATCAGATCATTATACATACCTGTTAACGTAGAATCAGACTATGTATTTGATGATAAAAATAATATCTAGAAGTTGATTTTCTTGGAAGAAAAGCTTAACAGCGGGTTTTGGCAGGCAAACTGTAATAATTGGTCTATTAATCGTCGACCGACAATAAACCACTTAGTAAACAGCTATAAATACTTCTTATAAAAGTCTCAAAAAGAGAAGGTTCTCTTAAACAAATAAGGTAAGAATATTGTGTTTATATCATAAAAAAGGCAAACATTTACTGTTTGCCCTTAGTTTCCCTTGAATCCTAAAATGCCCTTCTCCATATCTCTTTTTGCCAGATAGACCAGGCTTATATATATCCCATCCTGAGCTGGAGATTGCATCATGTATTTTATCTCTTCTACCGTATCTTCACCCACCTCATCATATA
>JBCBKZ010000403.1:0-5324 GCA_038520955.1 Bacteroidota bacterium
AGCCTTATAGAGATCATATAGCTTGTGGTTTCCTCTTGCACTTACGGATCAGCTTATAGGCCCAATCGTAATGACTGGAAGTAGCACTTATGAGGTAAGCTCCCAAAGAGGTGGATCCAGTCCATGGATAAAGCTTTTTAGTGAAGAGTTCTTCCTGGCTATGCCTCTTGATGATGGGAATGAGGAGAGTATAAGACTCCTGAAACATTTGTTTTGCCTCTACAAGGGGCGTGTTCCTGTAAAGTTTCTGTATGCTGTGATTTAATTCAGAGGTAGTGCGCCAGGTGTAGCCTTTGGCAGGCATATCGGGCTTTTTACCCATCATTCCCTCCTCATACCAGCCCAGGAATAGCATATGCCAATGATGGAGATGCGCTAGTATATCTCTGATGTTTCTGTTAAGTGTACCTTCAGGAAATTCTCTTTGCTGTTCTTTCACAGAATAGGAAGATATCAGAGACATGAGTTTCTGATAATTTGCCTCGCTGAGATCCAGCAGCTCTTCTTTGGTTTTAGGCTTGGGCATTACATTTCATGCAAGAAGATTAAACCTTAATAGTAAACGAGCCAATACAACATATTTTTGGATCCTCACCTGGAGAATCTGTAGGAAATTTTGCTTCCATTCCTTAAACTAAGAAGAAGTTGTTTGTAATCAAGTTAAGATGAACTACTCGCAAATGTATGCTGCCAGTCAGCAAAGTCCAGAAGACTTCTGGATGGAACAGGCAAAACAAATTTCCTGGTTTATTGAACCTAAGCAGGCCCTAAGCCAAGAAGATGGACTTTACAGGTGGTATAAAGGAGGTAAGTTGAATACGTCCTATTTGGCAGTAGACTATCATGTGGAGAATGGTAGAGGAGATCAACTGGCCCTCATTTATGACTCTCCAGTAACCGGAAAGAAAGCTACTTATACCTATAAAGAACTACAGGAAGAAGTGGCTCGCTTTGCAGGCGTACTAACCCACCTACATGTAGAGAAAGGGGATAGGGTAGTGATTTATATGCCCATGATTCCCCAGGTAGTGTTTGCTATGCTGGCATGTGCTCGTGTAGGGGCGGTTCACTCGGTAGTATTTGGAGGATTTGCGGCCCACGAGCTGGCGATCCGTATCAATGACGCCCAGCCTAAAGTACTACTCGCCGCGAGCGGAGGAAAGGAGATCAACCGTATAATACCCTATAAGCCCATTATAGACCAGGCTCTGGAAGAGGCAGACCATCAACCTGAGGCAGTAGTGGTATATCAGCGCGAAATAGTGAAGGCGGACATGCAAGAAGGAAGAGATTGGGATTGGGAAGAATTGCTGGAGAAAGCAGTACCCTCTAGCTGGGTTCCTCTGGATGCGACAGACCCATTGTACATTCTCTATACTTCCGGAACTACGGGTCAACCTAAGGGAATAGTACGTGATAATGGTGGGCATGCCGTAGCCCTGCATTTCAGCATGAAGTGTATCTATGATGTTCAGCCAGGGGATGTCTACTGGGCAGCTTCTGATGTAGGCTGGGTAGTCGGACATAGTTATATAGTCTACGCACCCTTGATTCACGGCTGTACTACGATCTTATTTGAGGGAAAACCCATCAAAACGCCTGACGCTGGCACCTTCTGGAGAATGATTCAGGAGTACCAGATCAAGCTTCTATTTACAGCCCCCACTGCCATAAGAGCCATCAAAAAAGAAGATCCTAAAGGTTCCCTACATACAAACTATGATACCTCCTGTCTAAAATACCTTTTCCTGGCAGGAGAAAGAACAGATGTGGCTACTTATAATTGGGCGCATGATCTGCTTAAGGTGCCCGTCATAGATCACTGGTGGCAGACAGAATCTGGATGGCCTATGCTGGCTAACCCTGCAGGCATAGGGCTATTCGATCCCAAGCCCGGATCTGCTGGAAAACCTGTGTTTGGGTACGACATACAGATTTTGGGAGAAGACGGACAAGAACTGCCTCCTAATGAAGAAGGAGCGGTGGCTATTAAGCTTCCCCTCGCACCTGGATGCTTACCTACTTTATGGAGGGATACGGAGCGTTTCAGATCTTCTTACTTATCTGCCTTCCCCGGCTATTACTTCTCGGGAGATGGTGGGTATAAAGATGAAGATGGCTATGTCTTCATTACTGGAAGGATAGATGACATCATCAATGTAGCAGGTCATAGGCTCTCCACGGCAGAAATGGAGGAAGTAGTAGCTTCACATGAGGCTGTAGCAGAATGTGCCGTAGTAGGAGTAGCTGACGAGTTAAAAGGGCAAGTCCCCGTTGGCTATGTAGTCCTAAAGAGTGGGATGGAAATAGCAGAAGCCGAGTTAGAGACAGAACTGGTTCAGATGGTGAGAAATAAGATAGGTCCGGTAGCCTCATTTAAGAAGGCTATGCTGGTTCAGCGCTTACCTAAAACCCGCTCAGGAAAAATTCTCCGAAAAATCATTCGTGCCATCGCAGATGAAAAACCCTTTAATCCTCCTTCTACCATTGAAGATATGAGTGTGCTGGATGAGTTGAAGGAACTTATGAAGAATTAAGAGGAGAAGAATTATTTATTCTCTTTGCGACTTCGCGTCTTTGCGTGAATAATTCTCAAACCGTTCCTACCAAAAAACTCTGAGCCCCCAACCAAATAACAGAATGGCGGCTCAGAGTTAATGCTTATTCTTATTCCTAATTCAAAGTAGTAGGGCACACATAATCTGTCATGGGAAGATCTGTCTGCTGCATAGCTTTGAAGCCACCTGCTACATCTACTACCTGATGTACGCCTCTGGCCTTGAGAATAGATGCCGCAATCACAGACCTGTACCCTCCAGCGCAATGCACATAAAAGGTGTCTTTATTCACCATACTAGCTAGGTGATCATTAATGAAGCTTAGCGGGTAGTTCTCGGCGCCATCCACATGCTCTGCCTGGAATTCTGTTACCTTTCTCACATCTACGATAGGGAGAGAAGCGTTCCCTTTTTTGAGTTCGGCCAGTTTTTCTGCCGAAATAGATAGCAAAGTATCTGATTCCTTGCCAGCAGCATTCCACGCCTCAAACCCACCTTCCAGGAATCCGATGGTATTATCAAAGCCTACTCTTGACAGACGAGTTACGGCTTCTTCTACCTTCCCTTCAGGTACTACCAAAAGGATAGGATGCTGCACGTCTTTAATCAGTGCGCCTACCCATGGCGCAAAACTCCCATGTAGTCCTATGAAAATCGACTGAGGGATGTGTCCGGCGATAAAATCCTTTTGATGGCGTACATCCAGGACTACTGCTCCTGTTTCATTAGCTGCCAGCTCAAATTCTTCAGGACTGAGGGCATGACTCCCTTTCTGAAGAATGGTATCTATGCTTTCATAGCCTTCCTTATTTAGTTTGACATTTAGCGGGAAATAGGCAGGGGGAGGTAGTAATCCATCTGTAACCTCCTTGATGAATTCTTCTTTGGTCATGTCAGCTCTGAGGGCATAGTTCATCTTCTTCTGATTCCCCAGGCTGTCCACGGTTTCCTTCATCATGTTTTTTCCACATGCAGATCCTGCACCATGTGCCGGATAGACAGTTACGTCATCAGCTAACGGCATGATCTTATTTCTCAGGCTATCAAACAACGTTCCTGCCAGATCCTCCTGTGTCATATCTGCCGCTTTCTGAGCCAAGTCTGGGCGACCTACATCTCCCAGGAAGAGGGTATCTCCTGAGAAAATTGCATGGTCTTTTCCGTTTTTATCCTTTAGGAGGTATGTCGTACTCTCCATGGTGTGCCCGGGGGTGTGAAGCACCTTGATGGTAAGTTCTCCTACCTTGAATTCTTGCCCATCTTCCGCCACTATACAGTCAAAAGAAGGATTGGCATTGGGGCCATAAATGATGGGCGCGCCCGTTTTCTGGGAAAGGGTAACATGTCCACTCACAAAATCAGCATGGAAATGGGTCTCCAGTATGTACTTGATGGTGGCACCGTCCTTTTTAGCTCTCTCTATGTAGGGCTGAACCTCTCTTAGCGGATCAATGATGGCTACTTCTCCCTGACTCTCGATGTAGTAAGCGCCCTGAGCCAAGCAACCTGTATATATCTGTTCTATTTGCATGATGACTATGGTTGTTTAGAAACAATCTGTGAATATACCGAAAGTACGATAAATAGGGATTTCCAAAGGTGACCACAGTTACCTTACGAATAGTTACTTTGTAAAACGTAAGTCCCGTCTTTACGTAGTACACCATTCTCAATATAAAAGACTGCATCCTCTACGGTCATAAAGAAAAGCTCTCTATTCTCTTTTTGAAGAATATCATTTCTGGTGAGTGTATCTCTGATAGGTCCTTTTACATCTACCAGGTAAAGCGTAATCCCCTGCTTTTGGAGATTCTCCATGATTTCTTTTAGCGCATAAATGGCGCTGGAGTCCATGGTATTGATGGGGCCCGCATCCAAGATGATGTGTTGGATATCAGGATTAGCCTGTATATGAGAATTAAGAAAGTTCTTGAAGTAGTTGATGTTGGCAAAGTAAAGCTGCGCATCGAAGCGGAAGATGAAAATATGCTGGTGGGTTATGAGGTTGGTAAAGCGGTTGATATTTCTGTAGTCATGGCTGCCGGGAATTTTTCCCAGAATGGCTATGTGCGGATACGAGATCCTGTATATGACCATGAGCAAGGAAAGAACTACCCCCAGGAGAATGCCTTCCTTTATCCCCAAAGCCAGGGTAGATACGGCCGTAAATAGAAAGAGCGCAAATTCTTTCTTATCCGTTTTCCATAAGTGCTTAGCAACCTTAATGTTTACCAAGCCTAAAACAGCGGACATAATGATGGCCGCCAAGACAGTTTTAGGAAGGAAATAAAAGATGGGCGTGAGAAATAAGAGCGTCAAAATAATGATGCCTGCCGTAATGATAGAAGCCAGACCTGTCTTGGCACCAGCCTGATCATTCACAGCAGAACGAGAAAATCCCCCCGTAACTGGAAAACCTGAGAAAAAGGAACCCAAAGAATTGGCCAGACCTATGGCGGTAAGCTCCTGGTTAGGGACTACCTCACAACTTTTATGCTTACTCTCCAGCGCTTTGGAAATAGCAATAGATTCCATAAAACCAATAAAGGCTATCGTGATAGCTATGGGAAGAAGCTGACTGATTCGGGAGATGGTTATTTCTGGTATGCTAACTGAGGGCAAACCAGCCGGAATATCCTCTACGATCTTGATCCCTATTTCAGGTAAGCTGAAGAAATAGGTTACCAAAATCCCGAAAGCTACAATAATGAGTGGGCCAGGGATTCTTTTTTTCGCTCTTTTGGCCATCAGCAGAATCCCGATTCC
>JBCBKZ010000404.1:0-5316 GCA_038520955.1 Bacteroidota bacterium
GAAAGCTTTTCTTCCAGAGTTGTCTGATAAAAGAGTAAGTTTTCTTTCTCACAATCTTTTCCAGAGTTGCTTTGGTCCCCTTGCTTCTACATGTTCGGCTAAATTATTTCAATATGCATTGAAAGCTACCCTGCTGATACTGCTAAGTATCACCTTTCAGTATGCTCGTGCTCTTGACATAGACCCTTTCTCAACCCACAAAGATACGATCAATATCCAATCACTTGAAGATCTTTCAAGAGGATATCGGTATTCGTGGAAGCAGGATGATAAGGTTCCTTCAGTTTTGCTAACCTCTACTGAAGTTGAGTCATACCTGTTTGAACCGGTAGCTGATGAAATCTGTGATAATGGAATTGATGATGACTTGGACGGTCTTCTGGACTGTGCTGATCCGGACTGTAATGCATTTGCATTTTGTAGTCCTGAAAACTCTTGTGGGTCATTGGGAGATAACGTTGTGATCAACGGAGATTTTGAGCAAGGGTACTTCGGCTTTTCAAGTGACTTGGGAAGGGGAGCCAATAATCCTGTATTAGGAGGATGTAATACTCAGGGATGGTACGCTGTAGGTCAGAGATTAGGGACAAACGGTGGCATTATGGTTTATAATGGCCCTAACGCAGGTCCTGGATCCTACACTAGCGGTGATCCCAATGATATAAGTAATACACAGGTTGTAGCAGGTAATAGCCCTGACCATACCACTGGTGATGGCAACTTCATGGTGGTAGACCCCAATGATGGTACCGGTGTAGAATACTGGTATCAAGATATTCTCCTTTGTCAGGGACAGAGATACGTATTCTCTGTTTGGATTAAGGACATGTCCCGAGATATACTCCCTCAACCCAAACTAAGCTTTGCGATAGATGGGCAGTTACTATTCCCTTACACTGAGTTCCCGGAAAATGATTGGCAACAGGTCTCTGCGGTCTATGTGGCCCAAGCCTCTGGAATAGCTAGAATAGCCTTGGTTAATGGCCAACCCGGCTGTGATGGAAACGACGTAGCTATAGACGACATTTCCCTCAGAGCTTGTGACGGTAATTTTGTAGTTATCAAGGGAGATCCGGCTATTTGTAGAGGAGAAGACATGGTGCTAAGTACTTCTCTTCAAGACTTAACCTATCCTAATCCTGAATATCAGTGGCAAAGAAGTATAGATGGAGGAAATAGCTGGATTGATATTCCCGGTGCAAACTTTACGGAACTGGTATACCAGAATCCAGCAGATGGTATGCAGTTCAGACTACTTACCTCAGATATAGGAAATATTACCGCGCCCTCATGTAGAGTATCTTCTAATACTATACAAACCGTTGTGCTTAACTGTGTCGAAGAAATATGTAGAAACGGTTTGGATGATGACGGAGATGGCCTGATAGATGAGAATGATGCAGACTGTCCAGTGGATGAAAACCCACCCTGCTCTGCTGATGGAGGCATTAAATACTATATGCCATCTGTTTGGCGAAATAACTCAGAAGGCTTTCCCCAAAGTCTGTTCCTGAGTACGGCATTTCCAACTGCTAATGTCAATATCACCACAGCTGATGGTACATATAACCAGGATTTTACCCTGGGAGCTGGTACCCCTCTGGATGTAGCATTAAATACACAGTTGATAGCTACTAATCAGGTGAACACACCAGAAAGAAATAAGGGACTCATCATAACTTCAGATGTACCCATTACACCTGTATACAGAATCACTAATAACTCTAATAGGGTCCTGGCTAATTTAAAAGGGAATAGCGCTTTAGGAAGGAGCTTCCGATTAGCTACTCCAGTAAGAGCTGATGGAAACGGTGGAGCTCAGGAAAGACATTATTTCTCCATCATGGCCACAGAAGATAATTCTGTAATCACCATAGATGATAGTCCATTCCCACTAAGGGGAATTGTATTACCATTTACCTTTACGCTGAATGCAGGTGAAACCATCATGATGCATCCTGATGATGATGATGACCACTTAACGGGAACCCTTATCGTATCAGATAAGCCTATTTCTGTCATCACAGGGACCCAACATACAGAGGCACAAAATACAACTGCCAGCGAAGGGGCCAGTGATGTCGCAATACCGTTTACCCGATTAGGACAGGATTATGTTTGTATTCGTGGAGGATTCCCGAATTCCATACATGATTACGTCATGGTAGTAGCAGTTCTGGATGGAACACAGGTGTTCCTGGACAACATTCCTTTTCCACAAGCTACTTTGGCTGCAGGGGACTTTACCCTAATAGAACTAACAGGTAATCGTGGAGATCCACATTATATTCAGGCGACCAAAGACGTCTACGCTTACCATGTATCCGGGATAGCCAATAACGGGGGTGAGTTTGGTATGGCAGTATTACCGCCCGTCAGTAGCGTAAGCTGTACCGGAAGTAAACAGGTAATTGTACCTAAGTTTAATGGAGGAGGATTTGATAATGATCTTTATGTCATTGCGCCTAATGATGCCCTTCCAACTCTCAGGGTAGATAATCAGCCCTATACAAACTTTGGTGTGGCGGCTCCTGTTCCAGGATTTGCGGGTTATTCTGCCATCTACCTTAATCAGGATGCACTACCTAATAATGTAAGTACCGTAGAGTCAAATGAATACATATATGTAGGTCAGTTTGTAGGGAGTAATGCTTCTGGAGCTTATGGCTTTTATTCCCAGTATGAATCCAGAGTAGATATACTGGATCCTGTTCAACTCCTTCCTACTACTTATTATATAGCAGATACGGTCTGTATTGGAGCTACGGTAAACCATACCTTACTGGCTGAAAGTTGTGGTATTTCTCATAGAATAGTAGATGGAGTCCAGGGGAATGGAACCATCAGTTTTTCTAATAACTCTCTTACCTTCTCATATACAGCTGAGGTAGGAGGACTGGATGTAGTCCAGTTGACTGTAGAGAATGAAAATGGGGTAAGAGGGTATGTATGTATAGGTTTCTACGTCCCTGAACCTTTAGCAGACGCGGGTCCTGATCAAGCACTCTGTTTGGGAGGAACAACTCAGTTTAATGCTACTGGTGGGGGTACCTATTTATGGACGCCCGCTACAGAATTATCCTCATCTGCTGTGTCGGATCCCATCCTCCAGCCTACCAATTCTAGAGATTATCAGCTGCTGGTTACGGATGAGTTTGGTTGTGAAGATGTAGATTCTGTTACCGTACAGGTGAGTCCTATCCCTGAGTTACTTCCATTATTCCCAGGCTTATGCCAGGATGATGCTTCAGGCATTGATCTATCCAGCTATGAGGATCTCATGAACATTACCAATGCTACAGGGACTTTTACTTATTTCGATGAGTTTTTTAATCCTATACCAAATCCCGGCATGTTTGATGCTATGGATGGCCAGGTTATCAGAGTAGTATTCCAGGACGGTAATAGTGGTTGTGCAGATACTACGGAATTAACCTTCGCTGTACAGCCAAGCATAGTAGTTCCGCCCCAAATCCTACAAATTTGTAGAGAAGATGCTAATTCTCTTGACCTGACCATTTATGAATCAACCATTTCTCCTAAGGATGGTACATTCACCTACACCCGACAAGATGGATCCATTATCAATAATCCTTCAAGTGTTAGTGTACAGGATAATGAAAACATATTTGTGACATACCAGAGTGATCTATGTGATGCCACAGGAGCTTATACATTTATATATAGAACACCACCTGCAGCTGATGCGGGTATGGATACGACCATCTGTAGAGATACAGAGTTAGCCCTTAATGGTGTCGGAGGAGTAAATCTTAGTTGGAACCCACATCCTACGCTATCAGATACATCTATAGCTAACCCCATTGTGAGACCGGTAGGACAAACTTCTTACTTCCTGACGGTAGTAGATCAGTATGGTTGTGTGGGCTATGATACCATCATAGTAGGACTAAACCCACTTACTCCGGCAAATGCGGGACCAGATGCCTCGATTTGTCAGGGAGAAACTACTCAGTTAACCGCTAGCGGAGGTGTATCTTATGAGTGGGATAACCCATTGAGTTTGTCTGATCCTACTATTTCTAATCCTCTGGCTACACCGGGTATCACGACCATGTATACAGTAGAAGTAACGGATGTGTTAGGGTGTACAAATACTGATTCGGTAAATGTGGAGGTAAGGCCTGTACCCAGAGCTAATGCTGGGGATGACTTGGCGATTTGTGAAGGGGAAACCATTAATATTATTGGAGACGGGGGCTTAATTTATAGATGGTCGCCAGGGATAGGACTTTCGGATGCAAATATTCCCAACCCCATCTTTACGGGGAATACATCTACCACTTATGTCCTTGAAGTAGTAAATGCTGATGGATGTAGTGCTACAGACACCATGAATGTGGTCGTAAATCCACTTCCTCAGGCGCTCATTAATGTTTCCAGAACTGAGATCTGTGCAGATGACCCTATTCTCTTTGAAGCTAATGGTGCCGACGTCTATCGTTGGATTCCTGAATTTGAATTCCCTAATCCAACTGCACAAACTACTACGATTAACCCCAGAACTTCCTCCCTATATGTGTTAGAAGGGATGTCTAATGAAGGGTGTGCTTCCAGAGATTCAGTTTTTGTCATTATTCAAAATGGACCAAATGCTAATATCACACCAGACAGCAGCATTTGTGCTGGGGATACGGTTTGGTTAGGTGTATCCGGAGCTGTTTCTTACTACTGGAGTACGGATGAAGAAATAGATACTATACAGGTATCGCCTGATATTACCACTGATTATTGGGTGATTCCATTTTCTAATCTGGGATGCCCTGGAGATACTGCCTATTCTAATGTTAGGGTAGTTCCATATCCCATAGCCATGTTTAGCCCTGATTCTGACTCCGGCTTTACCCCTAAGGCCATTGAGTTTATCAACGAAAGTGAACTGGCGGAAACTTATTTATGGGATTTTGGAGATGGAAACTCCTCACAACTCATTAATCCTGTCCATGTCTATAATGAGGAAGGCAGGTATGTAGTTAAATTGACCGCCTTTAATGAGTTGGGATGTTTAGATACTGTGTCATTCTCCTTCCTGGATATATTGAGATCCAGACTCTATGCACCTAATGCATTCACTCCTAATGATGATGGAAATAATGAGGTATTCAGGTTCCCACATATAGGGATAGAAAGAATGACCATGAAAATATTTACCAGGTGGGGAGATTTGATTTATGAGGAAACCAGTGAAGACCCTAGCTGGAATGGAGTCTATAAGGGAGTGACTGTTCCTGAAGGTGTCTATGTATATACCCTGGATGTGCTGGAAATAGGAGGATTTAGCTATACAAAGGCAGG
>JBCBKZ010000405.1:0-5301 GCA_038520955.1 Bacteroidota bacterium
TGACTGATGCATGCTGATAGCTATATCAGGAAAATGAGTAAGTCCTACTGTAAAGGCATTTTTGGGCTGTTCTTTCACTACATGAAAAGGATTGAACTTTTTGCCTTCTAACACCAGATGAGCGGATTCTCCATGTATGTGCAGGTGAGCATGCCCCTTTTTGGAAGCAGTATTCATCATCCTGAACAAGTCTGCGTCATTATTTCCCATCACTATGTGCACAGGCTGCGTATAAAGCCTTCCGATTATCCCCAGCACAAAAGGAGAGCAAAGGTCCCCAAGACAAAATAAACCGTCTGTATGCTGCTGTAAATAGCTGAGAGCAGGCTTTAGATGATGTACATGATCATGAATATCTGAAATGATGCCAATTTTCATAGGAGTGAGTTATTTAAAGAATTAAAGATACATTTTCAAGAGGTATTAGTCATTCTTAAAAGATAACAGAAGCTGGAATGTGAGGATCGTCTAAACAATTTATCGCATATTGGAGTAGGTCAGAGAAAAAAGGTAAAACAGCACATATGGAAGAACCCCATATAACCCGTGGCTTCAAAGGGAAGCGAAGAAATACAAAGGGGAAGGCCCTGCCTCCCGGACAACATGAGGCCCATGATTTTCCGGTACTATCCGCTGGACCCACGCCAAAAATTCCACTGACTAAATGGGAGTTAGTAGTGGATGGACTGGTTTCAACTCCTTATACCTTGAGTTGGGAAGCTTTTCAAGCACTACCAGCAAGGGGTTTTACGGTAGACATTCATTGCGTTACGACATGGTCCAAGTTTGATACCCAGTGGAGAGGAATTTCTTTACAAACGTTGATAGACAAGGCAGGCATACAGGCTGAAGCCAAGTTTGTGATGGCCCACTGCTATGGGGGGTATACCACTAATCTGCCTCTGGAAGACTTACTGGATGACAAGGCATTTATTGGGTATGAGTATGGCGGGTTTCCGCTGACTCCAGAACATGGTGGGCCCGCCAGACTGGTAGTGCCTCATTTGTATTTCTGGAAAAGTGCGAAATGGGTACAACGACTGGAATTCATGGCGGAGGATAAGGCCGGTTTTTGGGAGAGTATAGGTTACCATCATTATGGAGACCCCTGGAAAGAACAGCGATATGAGGATGACTAACCCCGTTCTATGAAATGGAAACTGACTGAGCTTGTCGCCATTAAGGAGGAAACGCCTTCTATCAAGAGTTTTACCTTCCGGTTGCCACATGATATGCGCTTTTTTCCTGGCCAGCATATGGACATAAGACTAAGAGCTGAGGATGGATATGAGGCCAGAAGAAGTTATTCCATAGCCTCAGATCCTTCTAATGTGAACCAAATAGAACTAACCATAGACTTACTGCCAGATGGAGAAGTTTCAGGCTTTCTTCATGCAGAAGCCAGGGTAGGGGATCATTTTGAAATGAGGGGTCCCATAGGAGGCTATTTCATCTGGAAATCGCACTTTACAAGACCCCTGTTTCTCATAGGCGGTGGCTCAGGCCTGGTTCCGCTTATGTCTATTCTCAGGACATGGTCCACACTAGCAGACAAAGTCCCCGTCCACCTGCTGTTTAGTACCAAAACGCAGGAAGATTTTCTGTTCTACGAAGAGTTAACAGCCATGGAAAGCAAAGAGAATATGCTTTCAGTTACCACCACCTATACACGTGAGGCACCTACTGACTGGAAAGGAAATACAGGAAGGATTGATGGAAATTTACTCAAACAAAGTCTAGCCACCTTTTCCGGCAAACCGCTTTGTTATGTATGCGGCTCAACGGCATTGGTAGAGTTTGTAGCAAATGAACTGTTAGAGCAGGGAATTGAAGGAGCTTTTATCAGAACGGAGCGGTATGGATGAGAAACCCCTTCAGGTTATTGAAGGGGGTTGATTCTTTAGTAGAGAATTTTGCATCCGATACTTCTTAGTTGCAGGGGCTGGAATTATACCATTTCCTTTTCTGAAAGCTCTACATTGGACTTAGTAGTATTTTTTTTACGGCGACCAAATATATCATCGTATAGATAGATGAATCCCGCCAGAATTAAAACGCCAAGTCCGGAGAACACAATTACATTGATGGTTGTCTCAGACATAAGTAATAGATTAATGATTGGAATTCAATTAAATATACAAAAAAAAACTAATCAGCGAAAGGTCTTGCATTTGTATGATTTGAGTTGGAAAATATAGATTATTCAATATATCGCCTGGTCTATTAGCAATCTGTTGAGGAAAATGGCCTAAATACTACACTCCCTAAACAAAAGGGTCCGTTTCTTAGTGTTTTTGTATAAACAGGAAGGGGTTAGCGTTTAAGTATTTGAGGGAAAATTAGTAGTTTAAAGGTGGTTTTTAGGTGTTGAACGGTCACCTCTTTCAGACTAAACATTCTAACGATTTTAATAACATTATGTCAGAAGCGATTAAGGACTACCCGTGGTACAAGAATTATCCAGAAGGAATTCCAAGAGACATTAATCCTGACCAGTATAGTTCCGTGATGGAGTTGCTGGAAATCAGTTTTGAAAAATATAGGGATGAAGAAGCCTTCGAATGTATGGGGAAAGTCTATTCCTATGCACAAATAGATAAGATGTCGCGCAACTTTGCGGCTTATCTACAGTCCCTGGGACTCCAAAAGGGAGACCGTATAGCGCTCCAAATGCCCAACCTTCTTCAGTATCCAGTGGCATTGTTTGGTGCCATTAGAGCAGGGCTTATCACAGTAAACACAAACCCGCTGTATACAGCCAGAGAGATGGAGCACCAGTTCAAGGATTCTGGAGCGAAAGCCATCATCATTCTCTCTAATTTTGCTCACAATCTGGAAAAGATCATAGCTAATACGGACATAGAGCATGTCATCGTTACGGATATTGCTGATCTCCTCACAGGCTTCAAAAGGCCTTTGATAAACTTCGTAGTGAAGAATGTGAAGAAGATGGTTCCGGCCTATAATCTACCCGGTGCTGTGAAATTCTCACAAGCCCTGAAAATAGGCGCTGCTACTACCTACACCAAACCCAGAATTGCCCTGGAAGATGTGGGCTTCCTGCAGTATACAGGAGGCACTACGGGTGTGTCTAAGGGAGCCACCCTTTCCAATAGAAATCTGGTGGCCAACGTAGTTCAGAACCTGGCCTGGTCTAAAGGCTTTTTAGAAGAAGGAGGAGAGGTGGTTATTACGGCTCTTCCACTCTACCACATATTTGCTTTTACCATCAACTGTCTGCAGGTAGTAGTCATAGGAGGGAAGAATGTCCTTATTACCAATCCGAGGGATATGACAGGCTTCCTCAAGGAGATCTCTAAACACCCTTTCACTTTTATCACGGGGGTAAATACGCTCTTCAATGGCATGCTAAATCATCCTGACATAGATAAGGTAGACTTTTCTCACATGAAACTAAGTGCAGGAGGTGGAATGGCCGTACAGGTGGCTGTTAATGAAAGATGGAAAGCTAAAACAGGTTGTCCTATTGTGGAGGGATTCGGATTGAGTGAGACATCTCCTGTACTGACCATGAACCCTTTCAACGGGACAGATAGAATCGGCACCATAGGTATGCCGGCCCCCAGTACCTATGTGGCCATCATGGATGATGATGGAAATGAGGTCCCCATTGGAGAAAGAGGAGAGATCTGTGCCAAAGGGCCTCAGGTGATGAGAGGATATTGGGGAAGAGAAGCTGATACTGCTAAAGTGTTCCATGAAGGTGGCTGGTTTAGAACAGGAGATATTGGCGTGATGGATGAAGACGGATTCTTCAAGATCGTAGACCGTAAGAAGGACATGATTCTGGTATCAGGTTTTAACGTCTATCCAAATGAGATCGAAGATGTAGTGGTAAGACATGAAGGAGTACTTGAAGTAGCTGCTATTGGGATACCGGATCCTAAATCTACCGAGGCTGTAAAGATCTGTGTGGTGAAGAAAGATCCTAATCTGACCAAGGAAGAACTAGTGGCATTCTGTAGAAAGGAATTAACCGGCTATAAGGTTCCCAAGCATGTGGAGTTTATGGAGGACTTACCTAAGTCTAACGTAGGGAAGATCCTGAGAAGGAAGCTGAGGGAGCAGGTGTTGAAGGCATAAAAAAACCGCCCCATTTTGAGGGAGCGGCCCAAACCCAAACAAACACCATGAAAAAACTCTTTATAGAAGCCCTGCCGGGCAATTATTTCGTTTCATTATGATACTAATATAGTGGCTTCCGGCAGGGCCATAAAGGGTTCAAAGCTGAATGGTAAATCTAAATGGATTAAGGGTCCCATTAATTCCCCCAACAGAAATGGTTTTTAGGGAGAATCATTTCTAAATCGTATTAGTTACTGTTCAGGAAGGAGAAAAAAATTAGCGTTAAAACAATTATTTACAAAACCTCAACTCTGAAAGGGGTTGACTTAGCTTAAGCGGAAAACATGAAAAACTATACCTACATGTCCTTTCTAGGACTCACACTCTTATTGTCCATCTCTTTAGGTTTCCCCCAATACGTATGTGCTCAGTCAATGGAAGTAACTGAGCAGGCCATAGCTACCAGTCGTCTGGGAGATGCTAATGATATGAACTCCGTTGTCAGATCCTATGACAATAGGTATGAAGGCTTAAAAGGAGACCCTATGGCTTTTGAGGAATTTGGGTACGGGGTGGTATACACTTCAGGAGGAAATAAGAAGAAATTCCAAGTGATGAATTATGAGGCCTATAGCCATGAGGTAGCTACCTTGAATAATGGGAAAATGGAATACCTGCCAAAAGGCATGATTGAATCATTCTGGATGGTTACTCCCACTTCTACTGATACGCTGCAGTTTAGAAAATTTACTTCTAAAGAAGATGACCAGATATTCTTTGGGCAGGTGCTACTCGAGGGAAAGGTAACTTATATCAAGAAGTACGAGAAATACATTCAAAAGGCGGATTACCAGGGTACTTATAGTTCTGGTAAGACATATGATGAATTTAAGGATAAGGTCAAATTCTTTGCAGTAAATCAAAAAGGAGATATGACCTCATTTAAGCCTAACAAGAAGGGACTTGAAAGTATTTTCCCGGAAAAGCAATCCGAAATTAAGACCTATTTGAAAAAGAATAAGCCAGATTTAAAGTCTAGTAGTGAACTGGCAGAAATGTTAGCCATTTTATCAGGAGAATAAGACCTTAACTCCTGACAAACTTGATCTGGTCCCCTTCCTGTATGTTGTGCTTGGTGCAGTAGCCCCCAATTACCTCCACTACATATTGGGCAGGAACATCTGAGGTTAAGGAGACTTCTGATAGAGGTTGTGT
>JBCBKZ010000406.1:0-5301 GCA_038520955.1 Bacteroidota bacterium
AAATAAATCCATTCCCCCGAGAATGCCAATTTAGGGCCATAGATCTCAGATCTTACCTTTTCAATGCCATAAAACGGCCCAAAAAATATCTATTCAGCACAAATCTTACAGGAAATATATTTACCAATAATGGACTATTATTTTTAAACACAATTTGATCCATAGAGCATCGTAAGAAGGTTATCAATTAATCGAGATCAGCTAGTATGTTGAAACCTTTTACGAAGAATTTTTACCCTCTGTATAGGCTCGACTTTTCCTTATTCAAATTTCTTATAATAGCAATGCTATTTCTACCCATCTATTCTTTTGGGCAGCACATCTGGTTAGAGCCAGAATGTGGAAGTCCTGGAAGTAACTGGACGGTAGAAAGTGATCCACAAGCTTCAGGAGATCAGTACCTCACCTATAAGCTAAATGATAGCTTCAGTGAACCACCATCTTCAGGAGCTGACCAGCTTAGAATCCCTTTTAAGGTGGTACAAGCTGGAAGCTATAAGTTTTGGGCTAGAACAAAAGCTCCACAAGATGCTGGAGACTCTTTCTGGTTCAGAATTGACAATGGTGAATGGGTCAAATGGAAGAACCTTAAAAAAGGAGATACCTTCAACTGGATTCAGGTCCAAGACCATACTAAAGACAACGAAAACGTAGTCGTTAACCTGACTGCAGGAGAGCACCTTATCACTATAGGGTATAGAGAAAAGAATGTACAGCTTGATAAGTTCTTTATCAGTACAGACAATACTACTCCTTCTGGTTTGGGAGATATTGATGTTAACTGCGGTCCCAGTACCTCAGCATGGCTTGAAGCTGAATGTGCTACCGTAGGAGCTAACTTGGAGACCCTCGATAACGAGCTTGCCTCTCAAAATCAGGCCATTCTAATGAGTGGTGCTGCTCAACTAAACGCTCCATCTAATGATCCAAATGACCGCATTAGTATGGAAGTGGAAGTATCCGAAAGTGGCACTTACCAACTATCAGGCAGGCTATCATCCCAAAATGAAGAAGCCAATTCTCTTTGGGTGAAGGCGAATAACGATAACTGGATCAAGTGGGATAACATCGCACAGAATAATGGTGTTCAGGCTAATGTAGTTACTAGCAATAATGCTACTGAAGTTCCAATCATTCCAGGTCATTCTACTTTTGCTATGGACTCTAAGGGAGGAAGAGGTGGAAAAATCATGAAAGTAACTAACCTGAAAGATAGTGGAACAGGTTCTCTAAGAGCATGTGTAGAAGCAAACGGTGCAAGAGTATGTGTATTTGAGGTTTCTGGAGTAATCAATCTAAAGGATGAGTTAAAAATCTCAAATCCTTATATCACTGTTGCAGGTCAGACAGCTCCTGATCCAGGAATTATCCTGTTAGGTGAGACCTTCGTGATCAGATCACATGATGTCCTAATCCAACACATAGGAGTAAGGGGTGGAGATATTAATTGGAATGGGGACCATGAGAAGAATTCTTATGACTGTATGTCCATTAGAAAAGGTAGTGATAAGATCGTTCTTGACCACTTAAGTCTAGGATGGGGATCAGATGAGACCATAGACATCAGCGGAAACGTAGGGGAAATCTGTCTAAAAAACATGATGATCTCCAATGCTTTAAATACTACGGGACACGCTTTTGGTGCGCTCTTTTATGATCAAGGAAGCCTGGCTATAGAAGGTTCTATGTTTGCCAATCTTGAGCAGAGACAGCCTATGAGTAGAATCGGAAAACTGATTCACGTAAATAACCTCCACTATAACAGAGGGCTTAGATTTGCCCAGTTTTCTACCAATGCAAACGTAGATTTCAAGACCCATAATAGTCTGGTAGGCAATGTATATGTAGAAGGGCCTAGCAGAAGAAGTAATGTTAAGCCACTCCTTCTTCACAGAGGAGATCTGGAAGCGGGGACTAAAATGTACCTAAAAGACAATTATTGGAAGAGTAATGTGAATTCAGATGGTAGCCTCGGAAATCAATGGTCCTTAATTGAGGATCAGGGTGGAAACGTAGATCCTAAGGTAGATAAGCCACCAGTATGGGTAAGTGGGATGAAAGTACTGACTAAAGAGCAGGAGATCATAGACTACGTTCTGCAAAGTGCCGGTTCACGTCCTGCCAAAAGAAATTATATTGACCAAAAAGTAATAGATGACTACAAAGAAGGAAAAGGGAAAGTTGTGGATTGTGTAAGCGGTTGTAGCAATAATGATGGAGGACTGCCTAAATTAGCTGAGAATACACGTAAGCTTACGTTACCTTCTAATCCTAATGGAGATGATGATGGGGATGGATATACCAACATGGAAGAATGGCTACATCAGATGGCAGCAGCAGTGGAAGGAAAGCCATATGAGCCGGGTAATCCTCCTGTAGAAGAAGACCCAGGCCTAAGCGACTCTTTCACCTGGCATAAACTTACAGATGCAGATAAAGCTGGTCAGGTAGTAAGTGTTAACCTACAAGCAGGGAAAAACATCATAGAAGTAGCCAGAAGAGAGGCAGGCGTAATACTGGACAAATTATACCTAAGTAAATCTTCTAGTATACCTTCTGGACTCGGGGGCAATGCATACAACTGTGTTACTGGTGCAGAGGACTTCACTTACCTTCGAATTAATGCAGGAGGTACATCCTTCAATGCTAGTGGAAACAAAATGTTCAGAGCGGACGCTTTTTATACACTACCCTCTTCTACAAATGTTTCCAATGCAAGTGTAGCTGAAACCCAGGATGAAGGGCTATACAAAACAGAGAGAAAAGGAAATGCCTTTGGATACAAAATTCCTTTAGAGGACGGAACTTATGACATTAGACTTCGATTCACTGAATTACAATGGCTGGAATCAGGAAAAAGACGCTTTGATGTAAAAGTGGAAGGGGCTACCCTCTTAAATGATCTGGACATTTTTGCCAGCAGTGGGTTTGGTATAGCTGTTGATAAAGAGCTGTTAGGTGTGCAGGTACAGGATGGAACCCTTAACATAGACTTCCAGGCCTCAGCGGGAGAAGCACAGATCTGCGCCATAGAGGTACTTCCTGGTGGAAGCCTCAGCAACTCCAACAATACCCCCCCTTCCTTTACCATCAGCGGTGATATACTACTGAGTAAAGACTTCGAAGGAATCAAAACGGTTGAAGTATTCCCAGATCCGGTAAGCATTGAGGAAGCAGAGCAGACCGTAACTTACTCTCTCAGCCCAGCTTATAGCTTGATTTCTAACATTACCATAGACGAGGCTAGCGGGCAGGTACAAGTAAAAGCACTTGCAGGTGTTACCGGTTCAGAAGAGTTTACCATCGTAGCGAATGACGGGCAGGATAAAAACAACACCTATACACAGACATTTAAGCTGGTCATTCTCTCGGATGAACCTACGAGCATAGGCCAGGGAGGCTCCATTGTTAGAATTAACGCTGGTGGACCCACATATACAAACAGCTCAGGACTGGAGTTCGAAGCTGACAAGTACTACCTCGGAAATACCAGTGAGTTTACCGTATCCAATGAAATTGCAGGAACCACTGATGATGTTCTCTACCAAACTGAGAGATGGGGATACGAGTTCAGCTACCAAATCCCGGTGATCAACGGAGAATACAACATAGTACTACACTTTGCAGAGGTATACTGGCAGGATGCTGGCAAAAGACAGTTTGATGTAAGTGTGGAAGGAGATGAATACTTCTCAGCATATGACATCTACCAGAAGTATGGTGGAAACTCGGTAGCAGTAGAAGTCCTAAATGGAATCAAAGTAGCAGACGGAGTACTAAACCTGAATTTCCTCAGTAGAAAGCATATGGCCAAGATATCTGCCATAGAAGTAATCTCTACCTATAATCCGGGTCTGGTCAGTCTGGACTCCAGAGAGTCAGTGAGAATCAACTGTGGGGAGAATCAGGAGAAAGCCTTCGGAGGGTACATTTTTGAGCCGGATATGTGGTACGTGAGCAGCAACACCAATGCACTCCTAAATGACCAAATAGGCATCTCCTCTACTACCTTTGATGGCCTGTACAAATCAGCCAGAAGTAGCCAGATCAGTGGAGAAGACTTCGGATACAAAATTCCGGTTGAAAATGGAAAGTATGTGGTTTACCTACACTTTGCTGAAATCTACTGGGGGGTTCCCGGAGGAGCTACTGGTGGAGCTGGAAACAGAGTATTTAGCATCACCATGGAAGATGAAGTCATAGAAGAAACGTTTGACATTCTCGCAAAAACAGATCCCGGGAGTGCCTTTGTAGAAAGAATAGAAGTAGATATCACGGATGGCTTCCTAGATATGGACCTGATAGCGATCAACGGAAAGCCTATCATCTCTGCCATAGAAATTCTGACACCTTCAGACGAGGAGACTTCTATCGGAGTACGTAACTACCTGGATCAGCAAGGTCCGGCCTTAAGAGAGGATATGTTCCTGGATGTGAGTCTTTTCCCAAATCCAGCCATAAGCACTACTAAGCTGATGGTTAATAGTGAAGTGGAAGGAGATTTTGAGATGAGCATACTGGATATGCAAGGAAGAGAGCTGGTAACTCAGCGCTTAAGAAAGACGGCGCAGATAGCCAAATATGTACTTCCTGTAGCAGATCTTCCTGCCGGTCTCTATGTAGTCAGACTGACAAATGGATTTGAGAATACAACAGCTATTAGATTAGTAAAACCAGAATAGTACGTTCACATTAGCATAGATTATCCAAATTAACCTGTGTGCGCGGAGGTTGTCTGAAAAGGCAACCTCTTTTTTTATTTACCTTGAAGAAAAAGGCCATCCTTAGCGGGATAGTCTTTTCCTATTTTTGAAATTTTCACAATTATAAATTCTCCCATTTTAATAGTCATTTTCCCAAAATGACAAACCCTCAATGAGTAAATAGTCCTCAAAGTCCCGTAAAGGCCGTGTTTTTTATGGCACGTACTTTGGTCTCCAAGAGTATCTTCGATGCGTAGCACATGTTCTTATTTGTCTTATTCAAAATCGAGAACGCTATGGTTATTTCCTACACTTGCAGACTTTTGCTCTACCCCCTTTTTGTATATCACAAACAGGCATCGGCCTTTAAACTCACATGACCTTAAACAGAGGTTGTTAACCTCGCATATCAAACACCGCTGGGACTACTTATACATATCTGGAGGTATTCTTCCCTTCTTGTATGAGTTGACTTAGCCAATATTCCTTGGCCAGGATAGTCCCATTCTTGCTTGATATGAATTGTTGAATTAAGGCCCATTTACCTGGGGCTAATGGTTTGCCCTTGCTTAACCTGTAGCTCCTGGCGAAATGATAT
>JBCBKZ010000407.1:0-5271 GCA_038520955.1 Bacteroidota bacterium
CACGGGAAATCTATGAATTGTAACCTTAATCGAGATTTATAAATTTAGCCCGGTAAGACGCTTATTAATCAAAAGTCATAATGAAGAAATTCATCCTGCCTGAAGAAAAACTTAATGAACTTGCTCAACAGAGTAGTGAGAGATGGATTGATGGCCACTATTTCAATCAGGGTGTAGTCAATGGAGAGGAACTCAAACAATTTACTGAATACCCTCAGGTAAATAGATTTCTATTATTTCAGGTTTTCCAGATCTGGAATATGCAATTGAGTAAACTCAAACATCCCTATTTTGACTTCAGTTCCAAGGAGATTCAAGATACACTCAAGATCCTACGAAATCAGCTTTCTCAGCACATTACGATTAATGAGAAAGAATTCAAGCCCATGTTAAGGAGGGCTGTAGCTAATAATGTAAAGCTACTTACTGATCCTTACGAAGCATTTACTACTTTCTTTTTTGCTAACAAGAATGAAATCAGCCTGGAGCTATTTGAGAAGCATGCTCCATTCTTTTCAGATTTCGATTTCATCGTGAACAGTATCCTTAGGTATCATCAGAAGAACAATCTTTCTCTGGTTAAGAAAGACATCTTCTTTGATAAAATGGATAAGGTCATTAACCTGTACAATAGCAAAAGTGACTCAAACATAGAGTCTTACCGTGATGAGTTATTCCAGAAGCTGGTTTCCAGAAGGCTAAGTGAGGTCATGGAAGAAGCTTACTATGAGGAAAACCTCAAGCAGCAGAAAAAGCAGGAAGAGGAAATACAAAAAGAAGTAGAAGAGCAGAAGAAAAAAGAAGAGGAAGAAGCTATGAAAATAGCTGAAGAGGCTAAGAAGCAGGAAGAGGAAACAAAAAAAACCAGCCTGTTTGATACATTAGCTCCTGCAAATGACATCGTCTTCGATATTGACGAGTCTTTGGAGAGTGAAGTAGCCGCTCCGACTCCAACTCCTTCAGCCCCGGCACCAGAGCCAGCTGAGGTGATCGCAGCTTACCCTCAACCTGAAAAAATAGAAGAGGTTACGCTACCCGAGCCTACACCACAGGCTACATTACAGGAAGTACCTCCTGTAGTGGAAGTCCCTCAACCTGAAGTATCTCTAAACGGTACACATGAGGAAACGGCTCCTGTAACACCTGCTCCTGTAGCAGAAGTTGCTATCGAGCCTGTAGTTCAACCACAGCCACAACCAGAACCTCCTGTTGTGGAAATGAAAGAAGAAACTGTTTTGGAAGAGCTGGAAGTAGACAAGCCTAAGACCATTCTGGAATCTCTGGCTGATACTACTCCTAATGGCGAAACTGTTCACCAAAAGCAGGAAGAATCTAAGGAGACTACTGCTTCATTTCTGGATAGGTTCCTAAACAGCAAGCAAGATACGCCTGCTCCTGAACCTACCCAAGAGCCTGCACCGGTAGTAGAGCCTGCACCAGTAGTGGAAACACCTGTAGCAGAGGAAAAACCTACTCCTGTAGTAGCGATGGGGCCTGAATTGGCTACCGACAACCAGCCTCGTACCATAGGAGAGCAGTTTCAGACCCAGCAAAATCCACAATCGAATATTCATGAGAGTCTGAATGGGAATGGCAGTAGAAAGATTAAACTGAACGAAATTCCTATTCACAAGCAGTACCAATACGTTCAAAAAGTGTTTGAAGGCAACAATGTCAGATTTAGAATCATTGTTGACAAAATCAATAACGCTGGAGACAAATTAGAAGTAGAAGATATTCTAAAGAAGTTTGTTCTGAACAATGATACTGTAGACCAAAATGACGGAGTGGTTAAGGAATTCCTTACCCTACTCAGAAATAGATTTTAGAATTATTTGGATGCATGAGTAAGAGGAAGTACACTAAGTGGGGCTTCCTCTTTTTTTTCGTCCAGACTTTCCTGATGATTATAACTTAGTCCCCAGGACTGATGCCCTGTAGGAGTAGAAGTTGATCATAATACTCAGCAGAATGGTGAAGTTGAGTAAGGATGATCCCCCATAACTAAAGAAGGGTAAAGGGATACCAATTACGGGTACTAATCCCACTGTCATCCCCACGTTTACGACCACATGGAAGAAGATAATGGCAAGTACAGCATAGCCATAATAAAGGGAATAAGAGGTCTTGGAGTTTTCTGCCAAATGCTTGAGTCGCCAAATCAGGAAGAAAAATAGTAAGATGACCATACTGCTTCCCAACCAGCCATACTCCTCCCCTACTGTGCAGAAAATAAAGTCGGTTTCCTGCTTTGGCACAAATCTGTATTTGGTGTAGTTTCCATTCAGATAGCCTTTCCCCTGCAGTCCCCCTGAACTTATGGCTATCTGGGACTGGATCACATTATATCCTTTCCCTAGTGGATCCTGCTGCGGGTCAAAGAGAACCATGATACGGTTCTGCTGATGCTCAGGAAGTTTCTTTACTATGCTATTTGTACTGATGGATAACAGAATGAAGAAAGCCGTTATAGCCAGATGCAAAATGAGCACCTTACTCCAATTTCGTTTGTTGCTAAAGAAAGCAAAGGATATCAACATGATACCCACTATCCCCCCAATGACATACCAGGGTTGACCAAACCACAACGTAAGTATAGCTACTGCTCCGGTCAACATGAGTCCTAAGGGAATTAAAGAGGTCATTCCTTTTCTGAAAAGGACTATGAGAAAGCTACCAAATACCAAAGCAGAACCCGTGTCATTCTGAAGGACAATAATGATAGCTGGTGTGAGAATGATCAATAAGGCTGTGAGAAAATGCCTCCCAGTACTCATTGACACATTCTGACGAGAAAGATACTTTGCCAGAGCCAGAGCCGTGGCAGTTTTAGCAAATTCTGAAGGCTGGAAAGGCTGACCGGAAATTACTATCCAGCTTCTGGCACCATTTATTTCTTTCCCTATGAAGATTACTACTATCAACAAGAGAATGCTAAGTGCATAGGCCCCCCAACTGATAGCTTCTATAAACCGGTAATCTAACGCAATGATTCCTATCCCTAACACCAAGGCAATTCCTATCCATAGAATCTGTTTTCCATGAATGTAGCTCAGATTAAAGAGCTCATCCTGCCCATTAGCAGAAGAGACCGCATAGATAGTCATCCAGCCAAGCAGCACTAACCCAAAGTATAGTGCCAGTGTAATCATATCTAAGTCAAAGCTCTTCCTGTTCATCTTAGAAAGTTGGCATTCATGATTCGGTTATACTCAAACTGCTTGGTTAGGATCTCACCTTTGAGATACTTCTCTATCATCAGACCCGCGGCTGGAGCTGCCCAGCTACCTCCTCCCCCTGCGTTCTCCATGATGACTGCAATCGCGATCTTGGGATTCTCCTTGGGAGCATAGCCTACAAATACTGCATGGTTCTCTCCATGCGGATTCTGTACAGTTCCGGTTTTCCCACATACAGTGATATCCGGAATAAAGGCTCTCCTGGCTGTTCCATACTTCACTACTAATTCCATGGCATCTCCCACAGTCTCGTAGTGTTTTCTCTCTATAGAGGTCTCATTATCTGGAAAGCTGAATTTCTCCCAAAGTTCCTTCTTATTCTTAGGTCCCTGGTTCTTAACAGCCTTTACAAAATGAGGAGTAATGTACTTTCCTTTATTGGCTATGATAGCCGCCATATTGGCCATCTGGATAGGGGTCATCTGTATTTCTCCCTGCCCGATAGAATTACTGATGATGGTCATCGCATTCCATCTATTCTTTCCGTACCATCTTCTTTCATTGTCATAAAACTCTGCTGATGGTAACAATCCTTCTTTCTCATAAGGAAGATCCGTATCTAACTTTCTTCCTATTCCCATTTCCAGCATATACTTCTCCCACTTTCCATATCCATCATAGATCCCTTCAAATTTCTGATGGTTCAGGAAGTCCACATAAGTGGCTGCGAAATAAGAATTACAAGAAACGGTGATAGCAGTCTTAAGGGATAATGGGGTGGCATGAAGACGGCAACCGGGTTTTCCGCCATTTCTCCAGAATCCCCCTCCACAATGATAAAAGGACTCCTCTGTAATGACGCCTTCATTAAGGGCAGCCAAGGCTACGGGAAGCTTAAAAATGGATCCTGGAGGGTAAGCAGCCTGAAGAGGTCTAATGAATAAAGGATTAAGGGTATCCCTGGTCAGTGTTCTCCAGTTTTTGCGAGACTCCCTACCCGTAAGCATATTGGGATCATAGTAGGGCGCACTCACAAAGGCCAGTATTTCTCCTGTAGAGGGCTCTATGGCCACAATACTTCCCTTCTTATTATGGAAAAGGGATTCACCAAACGCCTGGAGCTCCGTATCTATCCCCAACATTAGGTCTGCCCCCTGCTCAGCCTTTATATCAAACTTCCCTTCCAGGTAACTCCCTACAATTCTGTTATAAACATCCTTTAGAACTACTCTTTCTCCCTTTTGTCCTCTTAATATCTTATCATAGCTTCTTTCTATTCCCGTCTTTCCTATCAAATCTCCTAAAGCGTATTTAGCTTCTTCAGAAAGGATGTCAGAGGAGTCTACCTCACTTATATATCCAAGGAAATTAGCCCCTACTGGGTACTGATAGTAACGTTTATTAGTGGTAGTGAAACTTACTCCACTGAAGTTCCACATGCTTTCCTGTAGCGGACCGTAGTTTTCAGGTTCTATATACTGAGAAAGGATAGATTCTTTATAGGGAGAATAGGATTTCGCTTTTCTGATAGCAAAGTCTATTTCCTCCTTACTCATTTCCAGGTAGGTGGTAAGTACACTGGTATCCGGAATCTCTAATTCTCTAGGGGTAATTCTAATTTCGAAAACAGGGCTGTTACTCACATAAATCCTGTTCTTACGATCATAAATATTTCCTCTGGGCGGGATGATGGGTTTCCGTTTAATCACGTTACGCTCCGCCCTACCCTGATATTTACTACTTAGGATCTGAAGAGAGAATAACCTTCCCATGAATATCATGAAAATGAATCCGGTAAAGACCACGATGATGTTTCCTCTTCTTCTAAATAGATCCACTACTTGTTAATTTTTATAGAAAATAACTGCTATTGCAAAAGAAATCAAGAACGTATAGACTGTACTGAGAAGGATTTTAACCAGGGTGTAAAAAAAGTGGGTGAAGCTGAAAACTTCCAGGAAATAATATACCAAATGATGGAGAAAAATCAGGGGTAAAATGTACAATGCCATCCCCAAAAAACTCTGATTCCTGAAATTGGCTTCTCCTATGCCTCTGTAGCCTCCTGTACTTGTAATTTGGAAAACCCTAT
>JBCBKZ010000408.1:0-5264 GCA_038520955.1 Bacteroidota bacterium
TGGGGATTAAAATCAAGGTGAGAGATAGCCGGACGCCAGTATATGTAGATGCATTTAACTTCAACATTACCCACAATAGGCTAAGTGCCAAATCTGTCTTTAGGCTTAATATTTACAACGTTGAGAATAACAGACCCAAGGATAACATTCTGACAGAAAATATCCTCATCCCTATTGAGCCCAAACAGATAGGGGAAATCACGATAGACTTAAAACCCTATAACATAGCCTTGTATGATGATGCCATTGTTACCCTTGAATGGGTAGAAACTGAAGGAGAAAACAATAAGGGCGAAGCTATATTCTTCTCTCTTGGACTCTTCAATAGCGGCACGCTTTACAAAGAAACAAGTCAAGCCAAGTTCAAGAAATACAGTAACCTGGGAGTGGGCTTTAATATTGATGTGAAATACTAACCTATAGGCTTACAAGATCATTCCTCACGCACAATCCCCTAAGTTCTTCACATTTTCTTGGTTCTTTGGGCGTAATCCATTTATCTTGACAGTAGATAACACCTGAAAAGGAAAAATGTAGGGGAAGGCGCTTTAGACCTCCTTTCAAATAAGCAAGCTGGCGTCGTGTTAACAAGCATCATCATGAAATTGTGTTAACAAGGCGGAAAGATCAGTAGCTCCTTTTTCAGTTCTCCACATAAGCGGAATTAGGGTTTTACCCAGATCAGATATGATTTTGGGGCTTTAGTAGCAGTATGCTATCTTGAGAATTGCCAGTCATGGCAGTACACACAAACAACCTATAACCGTGATTTCACCAATTTACGTCCGACTCATTCTGGCATTTTGCCTGTTATGCGTCTTTTCATGTAGGTCCTCCTCTGAGACTATAAGTGAAAAGTCAGCTTCTACGAAAACTAACTCCCAAGAGTACGAGAAAGGCACGCTTGTCATCCAGGTAAAGGATGAGTACAAAACTGCCTTACCTGATTATGATAAGGATTTACCCTCCCTGGGCACGTATCCCTACCTTGCAGATCTTCTGGATACCTATAAGGTAAGTTCCATCTCTTCCTTTATTCCGAAAGAGTCAGGTGGAGCCATGGGAAAGTTTTACAAAATCCATTATGATGAATCCATCTCTGCCAGGGAAATTATGGATGCCCTGCAACAGGTTGAAATCATCCAACTAGTAGAAAAGGTACCTATCAATAAAACCAAATAAGCAACCCGTATGATGAGACAGCTACTCTTATTGGCATTTGTATGCCTATTCTCTTTACCTCTATTTGCACAGAATCAAGACAGCAGATACTGGGAAGGAGTCGTATATTTCCAGCTCAGACCAGAGTTAAACCTCAAGCTGGAGTCTTATGACAGTGATAAATCTACCAGAAGACCTATCAGCTCTACCTACAAGGATTTCCCTGAAGTCCTTTCTGTTCTGGAGAATAATCAAGTTAGAAAACTGGATCAGGCTTTTAAAAGCTTATCAACTCCAGCCACCAGGAACATCTATCGTCTGGATTTCGACAACAAGGAAAATGTTTCCAATATTCTCAAAACCCTCCAGGGCAGTTCTCGCATAGCCTATGCGGAAAGAGCACCTAAAAATTATCCCTCAGCCTTACCCAATGATGCTGAAATAGGAAGACAATGGTACCTGGAAACCATAGAAGCTGAAGCTGGATGGGATCTGGCTGTTCCCCAGAAAGAGGTAGTGGTTGCGGTAGTGGATGATGCAGTTTCTATTGAACATGAAGACCTGGAGTCCAATGTCTGGAGAAATACGGCAGAACTCAATGGTACGCAGGGAGTAGATGATGATGGTAACGGGTATGTAGATGACTTTTTTGGGTGGGACGGAGCTATGAATGACAACAACCCCAATCCGCCTTCTAATGCCAGTGATCAGTATTTTATGCATGGCACCCACGTAGCAGGTACAGTGGGAGCCGTAACCAATAATGGAAGAGGGATTGCCGCCATCGCCAATAACACAGCCAAAATCATGGCTTGCAAGGGTGCCAGAGACTTTGATGGAGCCCTTTCCGGTATCTGGGAAGCCTTTGCTTATGCCTTGGCCAACACGCCAGATGTCATAACTAACTCCTGGGGCAGAGGCGTAGATGACAATGGTAACCCGCCTGCTCCACTAGCCCAGTTTGAAAGGGCTTTGCTGGATGAGGCATTCCAAAAAGGAATAATCGTACTTTTTGCTGCCGGGAATGAAAACTCAAACATTGCCTGGCCGGGCGCTTATGATAACGTCATCGCTGTGGCTTCTACAGGAAACCTAAGAACCGGCGTACGTGATGAAAAAGCTTCCTACTCCAATTTTGGTTCCTGGGTAGACATTGCTGCCCCAGGCTCTCAGATCCACAGTCTTTCTCCTGGTCCCAGCAGGTATGTGAGCATAAGTGGTACCTCTATGGCCACCCCTAATGTAGCCAGTTTAGTAGCACTCATGATGTCTCATGCGCCAAGTTTCAACGCGAATCAGATTAGAAACTGTCTGCTTACCTCTACAGATAATATTGATGCTACCAACCCTAATTTTACAGGATTACTGGGTAACGGGAGAATTAATGTGAGAAAGGCCATAGAGTGTGTGTCAAATCCCAATAATCAAAGCTGTGGCATTCCCACCAGTCTATCTGTTGCGAACCTAACTAATACTGAAGGTACCCTAACCTGGAATACCGTAAATGGAGCTACCGGTTATAATGTGGAGATCAGAGCTGTAGGAAACAGTAACTGGTTTTCTTTCCAGGAGAACCCCTTTCCAAGTAACCAGGTCAATGTAAGCGGGATGACGGAGGGCACCCGATACGAGTTCAGGGTACAAGCAGTTTGTGGTCAATCCCTCAGTGCATTCTCTAGTCCATTCTCATTCCAAACTACAGGTGGGGAGAATCCGGTGGGCAATGCATGTGTCTCTTACAATACCCTCTATAATGATTTCATCAATGGAGGTAACTGTGCCAACAATCCCATCTCAGTGGGCTTTCAGGTTTGGACCAATGAAGGTTACCAGATAAACTCATGTGTACCTGGACAAACGTACACCTTCTCTATTTGTAACGGATACAATCCAAATACATGGACAGCAAGACTTACAGCAGCTTTGCTAGATGAGAATAATGCACCTACGAATGTATTAGCCACAATAGAAGGATGTGAACTATCTTTCACTATACCAGCTGATTTCCAAAGCGCAGTCAATGTAGTGGTCATAGTAGCTGATGCAAATGATTGCGGTGGTGGAACAAGACAAATTGACAACGGAACGCCTACCCTTTCCTGTGCCGGGAATGCCACTCCTTGTCTGTCTTTTAATTCACTTTTTACAGATTTCAGCGCCGGAGGAAATTGTAGTAACACGCCTATCGTTGGCGGTTTCGAGGTTTGGACTAACGAAGCTTATAGAGTAGATGCATGTATACCGGGACAGACTTATACTTTCTCTTTCTGTGATGGCTACAACCCTGCTAACTGGCAGGCACAGCTTACGGCAGCTATCTTAGATAATAGCAACATGCCTGCTGATATCCTGGAATCAGTAGACGGATGTGAACTATCCTTCACCATTCCGTCAAACCTCCCTAACCCTGTCAATGTGGTATTGATCGTTGCAGATAAAAATAACTGTGGAGGTGCAACTCAGGAAATTGATAATGGAGTACCGTCGCTTACCTGTACAAGCATCTGTTCTACTCCTACCTCTTTACGTACGACAGACATCTCTGATAACGAAGCCATACTCGCCTGGGATGGCGTAAATGGAAGTGATTCGTATACCGTCCAAGCACGTCAAACTGGTGCTCAGGAGTGGTTGGAAGCCATAGGGTTCACGGAAACCAGCATCCGCTTCTTTGACCTATCTCCTTGTACGGAATATGAGTTTAGGGTAAGGACACAGTGTGGATCAGACGTGAGTGAATTCACTGAGCCTTTCCGATTTACAACAGAAGGCTGCCAGCCCTCATGCCCAAGCCCGACCAATGTCTCAGCGAGCACTAATGGACAACAAGCTACTATCTCATGGACAGGAGATAATACCTTGGACGAATATATAGTGAATTACAGGCACAAGGCAGCGGTTACCTGGTTGACCAGGTCTACACAAGGTACTTCCCTCACTTTAGATACCCTCACTAACTGTCTAACCTATGAATATCAGGTGATTGGTGTTTGTGAAACGGGTCAGGAATCCATCACAGCGGTGGATACATTTGATATTGACTGTCTGGACTGTACGCCTCCTAATAACATCAATTTTGTAGCCACAACGCCTTTCAATACAAACATTGTTTGGGATGCAAAACCGATAGACCTTGGATATGTGGTGGAGGCTAAGCCCGCGACTAGCTCAGAGTGGATACAAGCTGAAATTCAAGACAATGCGGCTTTCTATTCTGGACTAGATCCTTGTAATACCTATGATGTCAGGATAAAAGCTGTCTGTACCTCTGGAGAGAGTAATTTCAGTGCAGCCCGACAAGTGACTACGGAGGGCTGTTCCGGTCCTGTGTATTGTAATTCACAGGGAGAGAATTCCAGGTTTGAGTGGATTGAGAAGGTAGAAGTAGGAAACCTCTCTAACCAGAGTGGAGATGATGCAGGGTATAGGTTCTTTGATGAACTCGTTACACCTTCTCTAGGTGTGGGAGATGAGATTTCACTTACCCTGACGCCAGGATTCCTGGAAGAGATTTACGAGGAATATTGGGGAATCTGGATAGACCTGAACCAGGATGGTGATTTCGATGATGCGAATGAGAATGTCTTTAATTCTGATGCGCCTTCTTCATCTCCAATAGCCAGTTCATTTATCCTACCTGCCGGAGGAAGCTTAGGTCAAACCACCATGCGTGTAGCCATGAAATACTTTGAAAGCTCTACTGATGCAGATCGTCCTCAGTCATGTACTACTTTCGAATTTGGTGAGGTTGAGGATTATCAGGTAAATCTTACCACAAGCACTAGTACACTGGATCTGGAAGCCGGAAAAAACATTAAGGTATTCCCTAATCCATTCGAGGGTCTGCTACAAGTGGAAGGACTAGAGTTTACACACCAGGTCCGTGTAGTAGATGTGTTAGGTAGAACGGTATATCAGCTTGCAGAAGGTAATGGCGGAAAGGAAACTTCCATAGATCTGGGTAAGCTGGATAGCGGCGTATACATCTTTGAAGTAAGATCAGATAATACCCTTATCTACAGAAAGAAGATTAGTAAGTACTAGGAGATGATTTAGGGGAGGGTAATTCTCCATTAAAACAGCCCTAATCCTGAGAACTGGAT
>JBCBKZ010000409.1:0-5247 GCA_038520955.1 Bacteroidota bacterium
AGAATTTTTGGCTAGGGGATCAGAGTCAGCTGTGGCCATAGATTCAGCACTATTACCTTTGGGATTTGGGGGAGTAGAAGCGGGCGTATTAGTAGGACTTGGATTTGTAGGGTCAAAGGTAGTCTGCGCCTCTATCAATCTTTCTATTTGAGAAATTCTACTACTAAAAAATGAAGTCTCTTTCTGTAAGTCAGTAAGTTTCCCTCTTTCTTCCAAAAGCTTTTCTTGTCTTGGCTCAGTGGGTTTTTCTGCTATTTTTTTTTCTAATTCCCCAATTCTTCGCTGCGCACTCCTTATTTTTTGTTCATGTTGTCGGAGATCCTGTTGAGCTTTTTGGAGCTCTCTTTGATAATTAGGGATACCTGTATCTCCACGTCTAACCTTTCTGGCGGCCTTTCTCCTGGATGCTGCACCTGGAGCTTCATTCGCTACATCAAATTGGGTTTTAATTTCTGCATCTATCCCCTTACCCGAAGACCTGGAAGAACCGGCTGCTATTTCGTCTTTGCCAAGTTTAGGTGAAAAGCCTGCTTCATTTCTCACATCAGGAGCAATATGAAATCCAAGATCCTTTTCATTGGGATTAACATCACTAGCCGTTTCCTTAGGGCGAGTAGGATCAAGCCCGTGGCCTTGAACCATATGCTCTTTGTGAGGTCTTAATACCCCTGATTCAGGCAAATGGGCCCATTCGGGAAAATCTGCCACCGTCATATAATGATCAAAGTCAAATCCCTTAGGGAAATCATCCTTATTTTCCACAAAGGCGACAATTTGATCAGCACTCATGTCTTCGAGTGTTTTTTGTGTCCTGGCATTATGCTCAATCTTTCCTGTCAAGGCATCATGAAGCTCCTGAATAGCGGCCTTTCTTGCCTGAGCTCTTAAAGAGGATTTAACGGCATTCTGTCGCTTATGCTGAGGCGGAGTGCCTTCCGGATCAATTTGTAAAGTACCGGGTCTTTTTTCTCCTCTTTTCATATAAGGCGTAGGAGCTGCTTCGGGAATATTCTGGAAATCTGGATCTACCCTGGCACCCTCTACTTCTCCTTTTGCGGCCACTATCCTTTTCTCTTCGATATCCTGTGCAGCTACTTCAGAGGGATCAGTGTCTTGAGCGGCTTTCTTGGCTTGATTCTCCCCAATGAATTCTGTCATATTATCAAAATCTCCTGCTTCCGGCTCACGACCATTTTCTTTTTTAAAGGTATCCTTAAAGCTTTTTAAGCCTTTTTTAGCTTCTCTCTTAGCCAATTCTCTTCTCCTACTATCAGCCATCAGCCTTCCTTGCATTTCTTGATAAAACACCTCCTCAATGGCTTTCTCTAGATTCGCCTCAGCATCTTCTTTTGTTTTAGCAGACTTTTGGGGGTCCTTATCTGAAGGAGGACCACCTTCTCCCCCATCTCCCTTATCAGAGGTTCCTACTGAATCTTTCACAGTTGGTTCACTTCCTTCAGAGACTTTGGCCGGCGGGGCATCTTGATCCGCCATTTTGGGCCGCCCCTCTTCTCCGAAGGGGAGGTTCAATTGTTCTGGATCTGAGGGAACTTTTCCCTCATCTGGAAAAAGAGATAACTGATTGGGATTATCTTCTTGCTTAGGGATAGGCACCTCAGGTCCGTCATCAGGCTTAGCAAGAGGAGCCTCATCAGGGAAAAGGGGTAATTGTTCAGGACCATCAGCAGGTTTAGGAGTGGGAGCCTCATCTGGAAACAATGGAAGTTGCTCCGGCTCGCTAGAAGGATCAGAAACGGGTTTTTCAGGAGGCTCTGCTTTAATGGTTGGCCCATCCCCTTTGGCGGGAGGAGGTGTGGGATGATCAGGAATATCTTTAGGGGGAGTATCTACATATTTAGCTACGGCTTTGTTACCAGCAGCATCAGCTGATAGCCCTCCAGCCATCCCACCAACAAACCCTCCTGCAGCACCCGCAGTCTGCTTAATAGCCTCACCCTGTGCAACGATATCTCTTGGATCTGCCTCAGAGGTAAAGGTGTGCAGGGCCCGAAAGGTGGTGGCAAGTGGTTTTAAAACAATGGCATTGATGGCGTCTAATGCCAGCGTAGCTAGTCCTATAGCTACTGAAATCGCTGATAAGGTAGCAGCCAATGGAGAAGCGGCTCCCACGGTCGCAATGGCTATTGCCCAACTGGCAATAGAAATAGCTCCTATAATTCCCGCGATCACATTGAGAACATTTGAAGCAATATCAATGATCTCTGAAATGGCATCTATGCTATTAGCTAATTTTTCATAGTCTGTATTCCCTTTGCCAAATTTTCCTATAGTTTCGCCAGACTTGGTCCAATCTTTTTGGTATAGGCTGTAAACTGACATGGCTCCCCCAATCACAGCTCCGATAGCGGGTAGAGGAGTTGCTTTAGAAGCTGCCTTAAAGCCCAGGTTAGTGGCAGACTTGAGCATGGTAATCTTTACTGCCCCTACTTCTAACAACTTAGTCCCTATTCCCATTCCGAGCCCCATCCCTAACCCCTTCAATCCTTCTCCCACTATTCCTTCGTCCACCTTTTGGGCTATAAACTCTGCACGATCTGAAGAACCTGCAGCTCCTACCTCCTTGGCAGCTGCTCCCCATCTTTGATGTTCAGCTAGTTCTTCATCTATTAATCCCAGGGTATCATTATCCATACCGCCTAATAGAGAAGCAGCTTTCTCTGTATCTGTATCTTTCTCCTGGTTTTCTTGTTCCTCTCGTTTCTGTTTCTCTTCCAGGTTTTTCTTGGCTTCTTCAATACTTTGACGTGCCAAGCCATCCACATCTACACTTTCCAGATTTGGAACTGAGGAATAGGGTACAGCTGGGGTAGGATTACTTTCCAACCCCTTATTGGTTAATTCTGGGTAAGAATCCAAAATCTCGGGGGAGGTAGGACTGTCTTTAGCTGGAGAACGAGTAGTTGAGGAGTTACCTGGCTTTTGTTGAATGACGCCTTCAGGTAACCTACTCTGCTGTACTACGTGTGTAAGCTCATGAATAAGGAGTTCACGACCTTCTTCCGAAAAGGGATCATATTGTGAATGGCCAAAAAATATGTGATTCTCAAAAGTGAAAGCCCTCGATCCAATTTGTTGGTTTAAGCTATCTGCTTCTAGTCCGGTATATATTTGTACAGCTCCAAAGTCAAAAGCAAAATACTGCTTCATTTCCGTCAGAAACTCCGTAGGTAAGCGCTGCCAACTACCCTTTTGGGCATGTTGAATGAGGGAAAGTATCTCGTTATCTACTTTCTTCTCAGCTGATAATGCAGAAAAATAAGACCTGGGAATACGAGAGATAAGGGGTAGGCTAACTGGAGCATCTTGCTCAAACTGATCAAGCTCTTCTATAGGGGTTAAGAGCTGGGATACTTTGTCAGCTTCATGTTCATAAATAGTTGAAATGGGGGATTCTGGGGAAGCATTGCCGCTTTCATACTTACTATTTGATAAAATTGGGTGAGTAAGGAAGTCAACCTGGAGAAAAGGCTGGGCAATATTTTCTTCATCAGGAGGTTCTTCCTCTCCTTGTAAAGTAGATTCGACATTTAGGCCAAAAGCTGGGGATTCAAGATGAGATTGTTCTTGATCTTGTTCTTGATGTTCCTCCTTGGAGGAAGTATCCTGTACCTGTTGGTGAGATAAATGCATCAGAAATTAGCTACCCACTCTATGGATGGGTTTTTGGCTTCAGAAAGAACGTATTGATAAAGTAAAGAGAAAACAGGAATTACCTACCTCCTAATAAATCAGGTAAGGTAATGACTACTCCCAACCCAACAGATGCACTCAATTTCCCTTTTGGCCCCATTTTCCCCCTCAATTCTGGCCTTAAAGACACATTTTTTCCCAACCTGAAGTCTCCTTTCAGGCCTAATCCACCATGGACTCCTTCTTTGTCCATACCAACGTTAATATCTGGTCTCACAGACACATTCTGTCCAAAGTCAAATTGCCTACTTAATCCTAAATTAGCAGAGAGTCCCTTCTCACTATCTAGCTTCAACTTACCGAATAACTCCGTGTTGTCAAATTCGCTTGTAGGGATATAGACCTTTCCATCCGCAGATATCATAACATTATTAGGGCCGAATTCAAGACCTCCACCCAGCCCAAAAGTAGGTGAAGACTTGAATGGAGTCCATTTACCGCCTACTTTCAAAAAACCACTTGCTTTATCCTCAACCTCTGGATTTAAAGAGTCACTCGCTTTAAGTCCCCCAGTTACCGTTAGTCCTGTTTTCCCTAGTTTTTTCTTTAATGCAACTTCAGCGTCCTGTGATTCTTCTGTAGTTTCTACACTGGATTCAGCAGTGACCCCATTTCCCACCTCCTGACTGGCTGATCTTTTGGTTTTTGCCTTTGCTTTTACTTTTGCTTTGTCTTTAGTAAAATCTCCGCTACCTACTACTTCTACTTTTGTCTTAGGGTTAGCATCGGTCTTTTTCTTCTTTTTTCCATTATCATCTTTCTGAACACTCTCGGATTGGGTTCCCTGCTGAATGGTATGTACTACCTCATGGGTTAGTAGGTTTCTACCCTCTGGAGAGGAAGGATTGTACTTCCCTTGGTTAAAGTAAATGTGTTGTCCCTTGGTAAAAGCATTGGCCTCCATTTGCTCATTTAGGTTAGTAGCTTCCTTTCCTTCATGAATCCGGACTCCACTAAGATCTTTCCCAAGTTGGCTCTCCATTGAACTTCTAACAGGTTGGGCGAGAGGGGTTCCACCCTTATTTTGAGGGATGTATCTGGAACTAATTCTTGAACCTAATTCGTTACCGGTCGAGGGTTTCGAAGAAGAATACCCCGTTAGCTTATCTGCTGTTTCTCTTGCTTCCTTCTCATAAACATCCAGGTGAGATGAATTCCCATTAGCATAGGTAGTAGGGAGAGTTCGAAAATTCACTGGTTTATAGACAGGTTTAGCAAGGGGACTTACCCCTTGTATCTGCATAGGCTTAGCAATTTTGTCTGCAGTGTCTGTCTGTCCAGTAGCATAATCTGTTTGATTTAGCTTTTGCCTATCTGCATGGAAGGAAGTAGCGAAAGAATACATGAAAAATAAGTATAAGTAGGCTAATTATTCAGGACTTCGTTTTTTGAATCACTATCAAGCTGTCTGAACACTGAACTTTTTCATACATCTCCTCTAACAAAAGCTCATTCACAAATCTTTGCACACCAGGATAATAATGGGCATAATCATGAAAGGCTATATAGGCACCTTCTAAAAGATAGGAAGAAAAG
>JBCBKZ010000040.1:0-15420 GCA_038520955.1 Bacteroidota bacterium
CAGATCCTTCTCAGGTTCCTAACCACTTTGAGATCATTCATTATCCCCTGCTGTTTGTAGGCTATATCACTTTATTCTTTACCGCACTGAATCTCCTCCCTATAGGCCAGCTGGATGGAGGGCATATCATTTATGGGATGTTTGGGCCTAATGTCAGCGGCGTCATAGCCCGTATAGCTGTGATAGGCTTAGTTCTGCTAGGTGGGACAGGATTAGTGGATATACGTGCTTTTTCAGGCAACTGGCAAGAAAAACTATCAGAGCTGCTTACTCTGACCATCTACATTGCTTTTGTGGTGTATATCATGATTAAAGTACTCCCCCTCCAATTTCGGACGTACGTATATGCACTTTCCTTGTTCATCCTGGGCGTTCAGGTAATCATCAAATGGAATTTGCCTGAGCAGGAGATGAATTTTATCTGGTTATTCTATGCGTTTATAGTCGTAAGATTGCTAGGCGTAGATCATCCGCCTGCCTATTATGAGCATAAGGTGAACGCCCCCCGACAGATTCTGGGATGGATTTCTATTCTCATCTTCATCCTCTGCTTTACCCCTACACCGGTTCAGATTGTAGGAGCCTAATTCCTAACAGGCCTTGTTAAACAAATTCGCCTCTTTCTCCCCAAGAAGTAAATCATCTCTTATATGACCCATAAATAGTTTTAGGGATAGAAAATTCAATTCTGTAGTTATCCACAGATTTGTTGATAATTCGAGAGACCATTATGGGCTTATTTTGAGTTAATTAGGCAGTATATGAGAAGCTAAATACCTATGGTATTTGTTTGATAAGCTAAATTCCCTTCACTCTTATGCTGTTAAGCAACCTATAGAAGGGAGAGACTAAGACATAAAATATTTTATGTTTGTTTTAGGTAAAGGAGGAGAGATGACAACATGTTATCTCTCTTTTTTTTGTGCTTAGTTTATTCAAATGCTCATGCAATATTTTGAGAGAAAATGTACGAATTATTTCAAATGTTGAATTTATATTTATGTGTAAATCTTATGTAGGCTGATATATTTAAAAAACGGATAAAAGGCTTCTGTCCATCTTTATGAATACTTATTCTCAAATAGTATCCTTCCTCGAAAGAAAAGAACAAAGCCTTGCCATGGATAAAAACGCAGCGAGCCGTAAAAATGATAGTGTAAGCTCCGAAGAAAATTCTTCCTTAAAACAGCAAAAAGATATTAGGGTTCTGATCATAGAAGATGACGAACTTAGCCAGTATATTCTGAAAAACCTGTTAGACAATAAGGGGGTGAAATATGACCTTATCGATAACGAGTTTACAGCCCTCAGTAAAATAGAACGGTATAGCTATGACCTCATTTTGCTTGGTTGCCAGCTTCAGGCATTAGAAGTGCATAACTGGATATCCTGGGTAAGGGGAAGGGATAAAAACGCCCATACACCCATAGTCATGTGTTCAGCCACCCGCGTGGAACAAACAGAGTTAACAGCCTGGGGACTAGATGATTTTCTGTATAAGCCTGTGAGAAAGCAGGAACTGTATCAGGTCATCTCCACCCAAACACTGAAGAAAATAGCCTAAGGGCCAAACGATTTTTCCTGTTATTTTATCCTCAAAGTACGGTGCAGCCTCTCTGGCTGCACTTTTTAGTTCCGATAGGGCTACATCTGCCTACTTTTTCAGCCTAAATACCCTTCCCCCTCGGACCCGTTACCCTTGAAAGGGCAACAACCCACCGATCCTAATGCTAATGGGATAGCAGGGCATCCTCCTTTAAAGGGGATGTGAGCTCGTGGGAAGGGGTTGATATAGAAGAACCAGGTAGTTCCATAAAAATGGGATAATTGAATAATCAACTCCAATAAACCCAGAGCTACCCATTCATCCCCTTCTTTTTACCTATTCATATCTTGGTAAAGCATTTCAATCTTCTTAATTTCCAGAAAGACACAGACATAAGCGAGTATCATGAAAATCCCCCATTTGCCTAAACTGCTTCAGCAGCTTAAGAAAGTCTCTGTAAAAACCATTTCCATAGGTGCCGGATCTCTCCTGCTAGTTATAGCCGGAGTTTTTTTGTATCAGTATCAGGCTAAACAGACCCTTACTAAGCACCTGGCATTTCCAGCACAGCTTTCTCACACCATAGCTGCCTATACGACTGGGGAGATTTCAAGGAAGTCGCCCATCATTGTACAGTTTGCGCATAACATGGTCAGTCCTGAAACCGACCTGAATGCTCTAGAGGAGCAGCCATTTTCATTCAGCCCGGATGTTAAAGGAAAAGTAGAATGGTTAGATGAACGGACCCTACAGTTCCTCCCGGAAGAACCTTTGGCGACTTCTCAGCAATATTTCGCTACTCTTGACCTGGCTACCTTAGCTGAGCAAGAGGATGATCAGCCCTCCAAGTTTCACTTCCAATTCAAGACCAGAGATCAGGCCCTAAACATGCTGCTTACAGGTGTGCAGACGTTGGACCAGAAAAACTTTGAATGGCAGAGAGTAAGTGGGAAACTCATCGCAAGGGATTTTATAGAAGAGCAAAAACTAAAGAATTTACTGGAAGCTAAACTGGGGAGGAAGGCCATGGCCATTAGCTGGCAGGAGATGACAGATCAGTTTGAGCTACCCTTTTACATTGACAGTGTACCCAGAACGGATCAGGCAGCCCAGCTGGAACTCAGGCTCATGGGGAGCAAGATTCTGGAAGGAAGAGACAGAAAGGAAAGCATAAGCATACCTGCCTTAGGCGTATTCTCTCTCACCAACGTGCGTAGCCTGAAAGGAAAACAGAAAGGCCTGGCCCTGGAATTCTCAGATCCACTGACTTATACACAAGAACTGAAAGGCCTCATCCAGCTGGAAGGTGCCCAAACCACTCAGCTAATTGACGGGAATACGGTCTTTGTCTATCCCAAGAAACCCTTAAGTGGTGTCTACAATCTTCATATCTCTGCGGGGATTAAGAATGTGAATGGAACCCCCACCAAGAAAGCCCTCCATAAAAAGGTTCTCTTCGAAGATGAGTTGCCAGCTATTAAACTGGTCGGTAAAGGAGCCATCATTCCACAAGCGGAGAAGCTCCCTTTCATCTTTGAGACTTATGGGTTGAAGTCAGTAGATGTGCGTGTGATCAAAATACTGGAGAAAAACATCCCTCAGTTCTTCCAGATCAATAGAATGGAAGACCATCAGGAGCTCAAACGTGTAGGGAAGCATGTTCTCACGAAGAAAATAGAGCTGGGAGAAGAGAATAGCCTGAACATGAATACCTGGCTACGTCATTCTCTAGATCTGGGAACACTCATCAACCCCGATCCCGGCGCCATTTATGAAATAGCTTTGGGCTTCAAAAGATCTTATACGGGTTATACCTGTGCAGAGGAGGATAAGGAAAAAGATATGCTGGCCCTGCCCGCCAACTGGGATACCTATACCGGAAGTTATGAATCCAGCTTTTGGGATTATTACTACTATGACTACGAGGATTATAATGACCCCTGTAAGAGAGCCTACTACCAGAATGACCGCATAGTCAAAAGAAATATCCTCGCCTCAGATCTGGGGATTCTCGCGAAGAGAGGAGAAAAGGAAGTTCTCTACACCATCACAGACCTGAAATCTACCCAGCCTCTACAGGGCGTAAAACTGGAAGTGTATTCTTACCAAAATGAGCTGGAAGGAACTTACACCACTGACAGCTTGGGGCAGGTTATTGCACCATATAATAACAGGCCTTATCTACTGGTCGCAAAGCAAGGCAAGCAGAGGGGCTACTTGAGAATGGATGATGGGTCGGCCTTATCCATCAGCCGTTTTGATACAGATGGTCAGGCAGTGAAGGAAGGCATCAAGGGCTATATGTATGGGGAAAGAGGGGTTTGGAGACCAGGAGATGATGTCTTCCTCACCTTCGTGTTAGAGGATAAAGAGAATAGACTACCTGATAATCACCCGGTAGAATTTGAATTGAAATCGCCAGAGGGGAAAACGGTAGTCAAGGAAGTTGCCACTAATGGTGTAAACGGCTTCTATGCCTTCTCACCTGCTACGGAAGCGAATGCACCCACCGGAACTTACCTAGCCTCAGCTAAAGTAGGAAATCAGGTGTTCCGCAAATCCATAGCCGTGGAAACAGTAGTTCCTAATAGGCTAAAACTGAACCTGGACCTTCCAGTCAAGAGCCTCAGTAATTCTACCCAGCGCCAGCAAGGAACCCTACAAGTTAAATGGCTGCATGGTGCACCTGCCTCTGGTCTGAGAGCAGAAGTAAAAGCCAAATTATCTACTAAAGAAACCTCATTCACCGGATATAAAGAATTCAACTTTGAAGATCCTGCCAGAAAGTTCAGTTCTGAAGAAATGGTGCTCTTTGAAGGAGACCTAAATGATGAGGGAGAAAAATCCTTCCCCATTGCCATCAAAGCCAATAAATCTGCGCCTGGAAAACTGAAGGCTGATTTTAGCCTACAGGCATTTGAGAATGGTGGAGGCTTCAGCAGAGAAACTTATTCCATAGACTTTGATCCTTATGATGTATACATAGGCGTGAAGACTCCTAAAGGAGATCAGGCTAGAGGGATGATGCTGACAGATCAGGATCATGAAATAGAAATAGCTACCGTAGATGTAAATGGAAAGCCTGTTTCCAGCTACGGAATAGAGCTTAGCCTATACAAACTGAAGTGGAGATGGTGGTGGGACCAGAATGGATCTGACAACCTCATCAACTATCAGGGAGAGGTAAATGCCACGGAAATCCAGTCAGCTACTATTAATGCCATAGATGGAAAAGGAAGTTGGAAGCTTAGAGTAGACTATCCGGATTGGGGGCGTTACCTGATCCGTGTAAAAGAACCTAATGGTCATATCTCCGGAAAGATTATCTACATAGATTGGCCAGGATGGGCTGGAAAAGGGAAGAAAGAAGGAATGGGAGGAGCTTCCATGCTCCAGATCTCAGCAGATAAACCCAGCTATCAGGTAGGAGAAACCGTTACCCTGGACATACCTGGAAGTTTTAACGGGAAAGCCCTGGTGAGTTTGGAGAGAGGACACAAAGTCCTGGAGACTAAGTGGATAGATGTGCAGGAAGGAAACACCAAGTACAGCTTCACGGCTACGGCAGACATGACGCCTAACCTTTACGCTAGCGTCATTCTCCTACAGCCACATGCGCAAACCAAGAATGACTTACCTATCAGAATGTATGGAGTAGTGCCCATAGAAGTGGTAGATCCCGCTACCCGCATTCAGCCAGAAATTCAGATGGCTTCTACCCTCAAGCCTATGGAGCCTTACAACCTGCAGGTGAGTGAAGCTACCGGAAAGCCCATGACCTATACGGTGGCCGTAGTGGATGAAGGTCTGCTGGGACTGACAAGATTCAATACGCCTAACCCATGGGATCATTTCTACCAGAAAGAAGCTCTCAAGGTACGTACCTGGGACATATATGATTATGTGTTGGGCGTTTACAGTGGAAAGATCAACACTCTTCTGAGTATTGGTGGCGGCCGTGGAGGCCAGGCACCGGATTTAACCAAGTTAAGCAGGTTTAAGCCTGTGGTAGAATACCTGGGACCCTTTACCCTGGAAGCAGGACAAACCCGTTCTCACAGCCTGAACATGCCTAATTATGTGGGTGCCGTGAGAGCCATGGTCGTTGCAGGAACACCAGAAGGAGCCTACGGACAAGCGGAGAAAAGTGTACCCGTAACCAAGGAGCTTATGGTCTTGGGAAATCTCCCACGAGTCCTCAGGCCGGATGAAACCCTTCAACTGCCTGTAACCGTCTTTGCCAGAAAGGATGGACTGGGGCAAGTAAATGTGAGCATAGGAACAGGAAATAAACTGAAGTCCTTTGGACCAGCAGAAAAAAATCTACAGTTCAGTAAGTCGGGAGACAAGACGGTCTTCTTTGGCATAGACTCCAAAGCCTTAACAGGGAAAGAGACCGTAAATATTGTGGCGTCTAATGGGACCTACAGAGCCACTTATAAGGTAGATATTGACCTGGAAGAAGTGAACCCACCTGTGAGCAGCTATCAGGAATTAACACTTGAGAAAGGGGATAAAGAATCTCTCACCTATAGCCCTACCGGCAAAAGAGGAACTAATGTAGCTTCTCTGGAAGTATCAGCTATTCCGCCCATGAACCTCAATAACAGGCTGAGGTTCTTACTGAGATATCCTTACGGCTGTATTGAGCAGACCACTTCTACGGCCTTCCCGCTGGTCTGGCTAGATAGGCTGATGGACCTGGACAAAGGCAAGAGAGACAGAGCGGCTACCACCATCAAAGCTGCCATTAAGCGTATCCAACTCTTCCAGACGGTTAATGGTGGACTCGCCTACTGGCCCGGCCAAACCAATGTCAATGATTGGGGCACTAACTATGCTGGGCACTTCCTCCTTGAAGCCAAAGATGCCGGTTATGAGATACCCGCCAAGTTCTATAAGAAATGGCTGGCCTATCAGCAGAAGGCAGCCGGTAGCTGGTCTTCCGGAGAAACCGAGGATCAACTCATACAGGCCTACAGATTGTACCTCCTGGCCAAGGCTGGCAAAGCAGACATAGGTGCCATGAACCGCCTTAAGCAAATTCCGGCTACTCACTCCATGACACGCTGGTTACTGGGAACGGCTTATCATTTAGCAGGCCGCAAGAAAGTAGCTACTGAGCTCACCCAAAGACTGAGCTATGGTGTGAATCCCTACAAAGGAAATTCTCGCACCTATGGAACGGTTCTCAGGGATCAGGCCATCATGCTATTGGCATTCTCTGAAATGGACCAGCGTTCCCGCGCTACGCCTATGGTAAAAGCCATCACAGCGGAACTAGGCACCAACAAATGGCTTAATACCCAAGCACTTGGATTCTCCCTGGTAGCAATGGGCCACTATGTAGGAAAAGAGGGCGTGAACAAGGAAATAGAATTCTCCTACAAAATAGGAAAGGGGAGCTGGCAAAAAGTAAGTTCTCAGAAAGGATTATTTGAGTATGCCCTGTCTAATACCGACAGAAATACACAAGTCCAGTTTAGGAATCAGGGAGAAGGACTCTTATATGCCAGGCTGCTACAGGAAGGGATTCCTACCCAGGCGGATACCACTTCCACTGAGAGTAATATCAAGCTGGACGTGAATTATCTGGATTTAAATGGAAGCAAGATAGATATCAGCAAAGTCAGACAAGGGACCGACTTCATAGTGGAAGCCACAGTTACCCATACAGGTCCAGGCGGAACGTATAAAGATCTCGCTCTAAACCAGATGATTCCTTCAGGTTGGCAGATTTACAACCATAGACTGGAAGGAACAGATCCGGGAGGAAACGTACCGGACTATCAGGACATCCGTGATGACAGGGTATATACATTCTTTGATCTGGATAGAGGGAAAAGTAAGACCTTCCGCTTCATGGTAAACGCCAGCTATCAGGGGAGTTTCTACCATCCATTAGCCAGTGTAGAAGCCATGTACGACAGATCTATCTTCGCCAAAAAGGCCGGATACAGAGTAGAAGTCATAGACCCGGATAGTGCAGATTAAGAACTTGGATAAATTAGGTCACATAAATAGATCTGGATGAAACTCACTTAATGAGTTATCATTGAGCGCCGGCCGTTCCTCCACGGGTTGTGGGGGGAAAGTGGGATGCATTGGAGGGATAAATGCGTTTTTGCCTACTTTTGGGGCTATTGCCAAAAGTAGGGCCCGCGGCAGGCGACGAAGCACTGGAAATGAGTGTGATTGTTGGAGACATGCTTTGGCTTAAAGAGGTTCTTCTTCACAAGAGCTCTTCTAATTCCATAAAATAGAAACAACCACCGTCATGTATAAATCCCAGTTGATTACTTGTCTGCTAATACTAGCAGCCCTATTTCCTAACTACCTCAGTAGCCAAAATTTTGTGGATGTCATCCAAATAGGCTACCGACATGAAACGCCTAATCGTCTGCAGAATGGTACGGGGGAATTTCAGACACACAATCTTCTCTTCGATGTCAATGTGCCCATTCCCCTTTCTGATAAGTCCTATCTGCTAGCGGGACTAAGCGGGAACCGATTAAGCCTGGTCCTAAACCGAGATGATAATACCAATGACTACTCTGCCGTAGCCCTGAGGCTTGGATGGAGAAAGATTTGGAATGATAAATTCACCACCAGCATCATCGCCATTCCCAAGTACAGTGGTCAACTGGCAGAAGGTACCCTCAACAGCTTTCAGATGGGCGGAATCCTGCTGACTGAGTATAAAAAAAGCGACACCTTTACCTGGAAGTGGGGTGTCTACTACAATGCGGAATTTTTCGGGCCTTTCCTTGTACCTATTGTAGGCTTTAATTGGCAACTTTCAGACCAGCTTCTCTTCACAGCAGACTTACCCATTCGAGCTAGATTAAGCTTCTCTGCTACAGATGACTGGAAAATGGGCTTCATGTTCAGAGGCATAGTGGGCTCTTACCGCATTCAGGACTCTGGCCAATACCTGGAACAGGTAAATAACCTGGGCGCCTTATTCATGGAGTATTACCTGACGCCTAAGCTGGTACTTCAGGGGAAAGCTGGATTGGATATAGGGAGAACTTTCCGCTTTTATGAGGAGAATGAAAAAGTAGATGCGAGAATTTCTCTGGTGAGAATAGGAGATGATAGAGACCCCATAGACCTAAATGTAAAGGACAGTCCTATGTTAGAGGTAAGATTGATCTACAGAATTGATACTTCTAACAGGTGATATAGCCTGAGTGAATTGGAAAAGGCAAGCTAGGTGCTATATTTCGGGAAATAAGACAACCTATATTTCTCCACATGCAGCTCTTGCCATATAAATTCATCCTGGTCCTACTTGCCTTCACTGTATTTGCTTGCGGAGGTTCATCAACAGAGAATGCTGACGCCAAGACTTCTAAAAAAGCAGGTACTGAAGACAGTACAGTAGAGACAGTACCTGAATACCCGGAGGGAGAAGCCGTTTATGGTCCATGTGAAGAAATCCAAATGAATCTGGCTGTCCCCGTTAAAGTAATTGCTGATAACATTACGGCGGATAAATTGGACTATAATGTTGAGCCATTCTCAGACTGTTCGGGTATCTTCCACCGTTTTCTGGACAGCCTGGAATTGAGGTGTCCCTCCCCTGCCTATCCCAACCCTAAACAATACAGAAGCTCGCGAGAATTAGGCTTATGGTACTACAAACAAGGACACTTGGTCTTGGTGAAAGATCCTCTGAACATGCATAAGTACATTAAGCCCGGTGCCGTCATGTTTTATGGGCCCAGAGGGGTAGACGTAAGTACCATGACCATAGATGAGCTGACCCGGCCAGGAGGCATTAACCATGTAGGGGTGATAGTGGAGGTAAAGGAAGATGATGAAGGGGTCATTACCGGATATACCCTCTTCCACGGACAAAGACCCGGAAAGAAAGCTTCCTCCACCAACTACCACAAACGTGAATACAAAAATAGATCTGAATATCCTCCCTATGGAAACGGCACCGAGCAATGGGTAGCCGTAGCACCAATTATTTCAGGATGAGAATAGGGTGTAGTGATCAATGAAAAAATGTTCCAATTACGTCATCCCGGTGAGCCTGTAGCGGATTGCTTGAAGGGTCGGCCGGGATCTCGCAGGTAATTGAAAAGTAGCCTGAGCTACGCAAGATTCCGTTTGACCCTCGAAATCTACGCTCACTGCCCAACGGAATGACAGTCATTCTTTGAATCAGATATTGAAAGAATGGATACTAGCTCTACTTTCCTAAATTAGCTCTATTAAACTCCGTCTCATGATTCGCATTAACCTCTGGTCCGGTCCCCGAAACGTTTCTACAGCCATGATGTACAGCTTTGCCCAGCGAGCTGATACTACTGTAGTAGATGAACCTCTCTACGCACATTACCTTGTACAGACTGGTCTATCACATCCAGGAAGAGAAGAGGTACTCGACACCCAGCAACACACCGCCAAAGAAGTGATCCGTGATGTGTTATTGGGAGAATACGCTACCCCAGTCGCCTTCTTCAAGCAGATGGCCCATCATCTTGTAGCCATGGAAGAGGACTTCATGAAAGGCATGAAGAATGTGCTCCTCATTCGTGATCCCAAGTTTGTGATACACTCCTTCGCCAAGGTCATCCCGGAACCCACCCTACAAGACATTGGCATCGCCCGACAGTGGAAGTTATTTCAGGACCTTCAGGTCATGGGGGATACGCCCGGCATTTTGGATAGCATGTACTTCCTTCAAAATCCTGAGAAGATTCTTACCAAGCTGTGCGAAGAATACCTGGATATCCCCTTTGATCCAGCCATGCTTAAGTGGGAAGCCGGTGCCCGACCCGAAGACGGTTCCTGGGCAGAACACTGGTACAATAACGTCCATCAGTCGACAGGTTTCCAACCCATTGTAGCTAAGGAAGTAGAATTAGCTGATCACCTCATCCCCCTTTGGGAAGAGAGCAAACCCTACTATGAGAAGTTGATGGAGTATGTGATAAAGTAACCCCAGACTTCCAAGGTCGCTGAGGTTCTCGAAGCGATAAAGCTGTGTGGAACGCCAAGTGCCTACGAGAGCCTCAGGCACCCTAGCAATCATTGTCATCTCGTTGGGCCATAGTGAATAGCCTCCGGGGTCAAACGGGATCTGGCGAAACAATTTAAGGGAACGGATGGGTATAAGCTACGCGAGATGCCGCATGACCCACATAACAACCCCAAGGCCCTGCGGCATGACAGATAAAAAATCTCTTTGCGTTTTTGCGGCTTCGCCTAATAACCTACAGCAACCCCCCAGGTGTGAACACAGACAGCAGTTTTCCCATAAAGAGAACTGCCTTGGTTCGTCTTTCCAGTTTCTTGGTGAAGGTGGGGATGAGCTCTATAAGGTCCCTTGCATAGGGCTTAGTGGCAGCTCGGCCGTAGAATTTAATCTTCTCTGTAGAGCTAAGAGAATTCTGGTAAGTGCTAATATCTGTTTGAAGCTTTTCCAGGGCCTTCTCATTCTCCTCCACAAACTTCTCCACGAAAGCATAATTCTTCCTGGGATCCACAAACTTCATGGACGTATTCATGGCATCTACCATGATAACTGCCATCCCGTCAAACTTCTCTTGTGGACTGGTGTCCCCATAAGCCAGCGTATTGATACGATTCCGGTAGTCCGCTAAGGCTCTCTGAACGCTACAACCCGTTTGGGATAAAGCTAAGATTAAAACAAGAAGGATAGGGAGGTGAAAAGTCTTCATGCTGGGAAGATAGTATTTCTCTTAATACAGTAGAAGAAGTAATATCAATGAAAAATAACCATTAGCTCTCTGGAACGAATTTCAATCATGCATGGTAGGTTCTGAAATTGCTGTTCTATTTCAGATAGATTCGTCTCCAAAACTTCTTGAAGGCTATTAGTAGATAAATTTCCCAGGCCAACTTTGATTAACCTTCTAGGGATTTTTTTGAGATGATAAGTATTGGCAAAGTCGGCATCCTTTGTCAGGACGATAAAATCGTTGTGATCAGCGTAATTAGAAATAGCGACATCGTTTGTTCTGTCTCCATCGAGGATATCATTTACATGAAGAGCTTCAATGCCTTTTGAATGAAAAAAATGAACAATTTTTTTGGATATATGGACATCGCAAAGAATTTTCATCAAGCAGCAGTGGAATGAGGATGTCCTGAAATGAGAACTTTGGCATAGTTTAGACTAGCAATAATATCTTCCTTCTCTAATTCTGGATGATCCTCAAGAATCTCCGTAATAGTCATTTCTGAACCTAGTAAATCAAGAATTACTTCTACTGGCCATCTCATTCCTCTTATACACGGCTTCCCATGACAGATTTCTGGATCTATGGTTATTCTTTCCAAATAGTTCATGATTTAAATATACGAATATGTATGGATTGGGATGTCTCTTAAAACTTAATGGAGGTTTTTGACATACCCCAGATTTTTGTTTACAATAATAAACCGTCTAGACATTTATACTCTTCAAGCAATACCTCATTAGAACCCTTACGCATCTCCCCCATCTTTTTGTATATTTGCCATCATTTTTCAGGACATGGCTCTGAAACCTGAACTGCCGCTAGTCGTTTAATCCATTCGTATATCTTTTTTTGAGGTCCATTATGGCTGATACATATCCACAGCACAAACAGTTTTCCCTTTCCGAGATAGACAAAGAAATCCTGAAACGTTGGGAGGAAGAAAATACCTTCAAGGAGAGCATCACGGTGCGTGAGGGAGAACCCTCCTTTACTTTCTATGAAGGTCCTCCTTCCGCCAATGGCAAGCCGGGCATACACCACGTAATGGCCCGTACCATTAAGGATTTTGTGTGCCGGTATAAAACCCTCAAGGGCTTTCAGGTAAAGCGTAAGGGAGGGTGGGACACGCATGGCCTGCCCGTAGAGATACAGGTAGAAAAACGACTGGGCATTACCAAGGAAGACATAGGGAAAACCATCTCTGTCAAAGAATACAATGAGGAGTGTAGAAAGGACGTCCTGAAGTTTAAGGACATGTGGGACGACCTTACCCGCAAGATGGGCTACTGGGTAGACCTGGATGATCCCTATATTACCTTTGAGAATAACTATATAGAATCTGTATGGAATCTGCTGAAGCGTATCCATGATAAGGGACTCTTATACAAAGGCTTTACCATACAGCCATATTCTCCTGCGGCAGGAACGGGCCTTTCTTCTCACGAACTGAACCAGCCGGGTGCCTATAAAGACATCAAGGACACCTCTGCTGTGGCCCAGTTTAAGCGTAAAGGAACCGAGGATGAGTACTTCATCGCCTGGACCACTACACCATGGACGCTGCCCTCTAATACTGCTCTGGCAGTAGGAAAGAAAATAGACTACGTTCAGGTGAGAACCCTGAACAGATATACCATGGAACCTGTAAGCGTCATTCTCGCAAAAGCGCTGATGGGTAAATACTTCTCCGAGCAGAAGGATGAACTCCTACCAGAAGACTTCAAGCAAGGAGATAAGCCTATCCCTTACCTGAAGATAGAAGCAGAAATGAAGGGAGCAGATCTGTTGGGGATAGAGTATGAGCAACTTCTGCCTTATGTACAGCCAGAGAAGCCAGCCTTTAGGGTGATAGCCGGAGACTTTGTGTCTACAGAAGATGGAACAGGTATCGTGCACATTGCACCAACCTTTGGTGCGGATGACTTTAAGGTAGCAGCAGAGAATGACATCCCCCCTCTCCTGGTGAAGGATGAGAATGGAAATGACATGCCGCTAGTGGATAAGCAGGGACGTTTTGTGAAGGAAGTAACAGACTTCGCTGGACGTTACGTGAAAGACTATGGACAAGAGGAGAAAAGATCTGCTGATGTGGACATCACCATTAAGCTGAAGCAGGAGAACAAGGCCTTCAAGGTAGAAAAATACGAACACTCCTACCCTCACTGTTGGCGTACAGACCGACCAGTCCTCTATTACCCATTGGATAGCTGGTTTATCCGTACCACTGCGGTTAAGGATAAGCTAATAGAGCTGAATAAAACCATTAATTGGAAGCCAGCCTCTACCGGAACAGGTCGTTTTGGGAACTGGCTGGAGAATCTGGTGGACTGGAATCTTTCCCGTTCCCGTTTCTGGGGAGTACCTCTCCCTATCTGGCGTACAGAGGATACGAAGGAAGAAATTTGTATAGGCTCCCTTGAGCAGCTAAAGGAGGAGATGGCCAAGTCTGTAGCTGCTGGCTTCATGACGCAGGCCAAAATGGATGAGTTCTTCGAGGAAGATAAGCTGGACCTGCACAAGCCTATGGTTGATGAGGTAGTCTTGGTGAGTGCCAGTGGGCAACCTATGCGTAGAGAATCAGACCTGATAGACGTTTGGTTTGATTCAGGGGCCATGCCTTTTGCACAGTGGCACTATCCTTTTGAAAAGCAGGATGTATTCAAGGCCAACTTCCCTGCAGATTTTATCTCAGAAGGGGTAGACCAGACCAGAGGATGGTTCTTCTCCTTGCATGCCATAGCGGTTATGCTGGAAGACAGCGTAGCCTATAAGAATGTGATTTCTACCGGATTATTGCTGGACAAAGAAGGGAAGAAGATGTCCAAGCGTACCGGAAATGTCATAGATCCGTTTGAGACCATTGGTGCCTATGGAGCAGATGCTACCAGATGGTATATGATGGGAAATACCTCTCCATGGGAGAATCTCCGCTTTGATGTGGAAGGGGTAGATAAGGTGAGAAAGAAATTCTTTGGAACGCTTTATAACACCTATAGCTTCTTCGCGCTCTACGCGAACATCGTATCATTCTCCTATAATGAGGAGGACAAAATAGCTGAAGAGAAACGTGAAGAGCTGGACAGATGGATCATCTCAGTACTAAATTCTCTCATCAAGGAAGTGGAGGAACACCTTGATGATTATGAGCCTACCCGTGCGGTGAGAGCCATTGAGGAGTTTGTGGACCAGCTATCCAACTGGTATGTGCGCTTATCCAGAAGGCGTTTCTGGGATGGGGATAAGGCTGCTTTTGAGACCCTCCATGAGTGTTTGAGAACGGTTAGCATACTGATGAGTCCCTTTGCCCCCTTCTATTCTGACTGGTTGTACAGAGATTTGGAAGGAGATGAGAAGCTGAAGAGTGTACACCACGCCCGTTACCCAGAGTGGAAACAGGAATTGATAGATCTGGATACAGAGAGAGGCATGAGCATGGCTCAGCGCCTGAGAACCCTCATAGCCAGAATCCGCAAGAAAGAGAAGCTGAACTTAAGACAGCCCCTTCAGAAGACGATGGTAGTGATGAATTCAGGCCAGATGCGGGAAGACATGGACAGAGTGAGACAACTCATAGCTTCAGAGGTGAATGTAAAGGAGGTAGAGTACATCACAGAGGATAACGAGTTACTGGTTAAGAAGATCAAGCCTAACTTCAGAGCACTAGGTCCTAAGGTAGGAAAGTTGATCAAGGAGATAGGTCCTGCTCTGGCAAAATTCAGTCAGGAGGATATTCGTGCATTTGAGCAAAAAGGTGCGGCAGAACTGGAACTGTCTGAGAAAACTTTCGTTTTAGAACTATCCGATGTTGAAATTACCTCTCAGGATATTCCCGGTTGGGCAGTTGCCTCAGATGGAAAGTTCACGGTAGCGTTGGATTTGCATGTAAGTGAACCCCTTAAAAATGAAGGAATTGCGAGGGAGTTTGTAAGTGTCATCCAACGAATAAGAAAAGAGAAAGATTTTGATGTAATGGATAAGATAGATACGTATATTACTACAAATGATGGTTGGGATGATGCAATTAAATCGTTTTCGGACTATATTTGTAATGAAACCCTTACAAAAAATCTTCAATTAGTACCCCAGCTTACTGAAGGCGATCCTATCAAGATCAACGGATTCAATGGACAGATCCTATTGACTAACTTAACG
>JBCBKZ010000410.1:0-5245 GCA_038520955.1 Bacteroidota bacterium
TTCTGGTAACCAAGGACATTAACCTCCGCCTAAAAGCGAAAGCCCTCAACCTACCGGCCGAAGACTATGAGACGGGTAAGGTAAAGGATGTCAATAACCTTTACACCGGTATTACCATTAAGGAGGACATAAACTCAGAAGTGATTGATACCATTTTTAAAGATGGTTTTGTTCCTTCTACTACCGTAGGTGAAGACTTCATCAATAACCATTATTTCATTCTCAAGAATGGCGTCAAATCTACCCTGGCCTACTACAATCCTAATGATTCAAGAATAGAGCGGGTCCAAAAGCAAAGTTCCTATGGGATTATTCCCAAGAATGCTGAGCAGGCCTTTGCAATGCACGCCATCTTAAATCCCAACATTAAGCTGGTGACTATTCAGGGCGTAGCAGGTACGGGTAAGACCTTATTGGCTTTAGCAGGATCTCTGGAACAGCGCAGCGATTATCGCATCATCATGGTGGCTCGACCCGTGGTGCCACTGGGGAATAAAGACATAGGGTATCTCCCGGGCGATATTAAGTCCAAGCTAAATCCCTACATGGAGCCGCTCTGGGACAACCTTAAGTTCGTCAAAAACCAGTTTAAGGAAACGGATAAAAATTACAAGCGGATAGAGCAAATGGTGGCAAATGAAAAAATCCTCATTACCCCACTGGCGTATATCCGTGGAAGGAGTCTTTCCAGGGTCATTTTCATCGTGGATGAGGCGCAGAATCTTACGCCTCACGAAATCAAAACCATCATCACACGTGCTGGAGAAGATACCAAGCTGATCTTTACCGGAGATATCCATCAGATAGATACTCCTTACCTGGATGAACAATCAAATGGGTTATCCTATTTAATAGACAGGCTTAAGGGGCATAAGATTTTTGCCCATGTTTCTCTGAAAAAAGGAGAAAGATCTGAGTTGGCTAACCTTGCGGGTGAACTTCTATAATGGAAATGTTTTTACCTTCCTTATGGACTGAAATTGAATTATTTAATGTGCCGTAGAGTTGGAATATTGGCATGAATGGATAACCAAAGGCGGCAAATTGACAAAAACGAAGTGTGTATGGCATAAAAATTGTGTTTATCAAGTAAACCTTTTCTGCTTGAAGTCACATTTTGTCTGCATATGAATTTAAATTCTACCCTACAAAGTCTTAGTCCAGAACTAGTTCTGTCATTGGCTGAAACCTTTATTGGCCAAAAAGAGTGGGAAAAAGCACGTATTAGCCTGCTTACCTTCCTCGACGGAATGCATACCAATTGGTCCCCTCTCTCCATAGGGAAAGACGGAAAATCTTCCTATGCGGTATGGAATAAGGCGGAGAAGGATGCACTAAGTAAAAGCGTGCAACAAAAAGTACAGGCAGATCAAGTCCAGGTAAATTATGTCTCCTACTCCAAGGCCATGTACCTGATGGGACAGATAGCCATAGAAGAAGGGAAGTTAGATGAGGCTACCAACTGGAATACCCGCGCTTTAGCGTTAGAAGCTGATCATCCTATCCTGTGGATACAAAAAGGTCAGATCAGTAAGCTGAATAGAAGATTTCCCTCCGCTTACAAAGCCTACAAACACGCCATCAATGCCAGACCCTGGCAAGACAACACCACCAAAGCGCAAGCAGCCAGAGGAGCAGGAATTGTCCTAGCAGAACTAAACCAGCCTCAGGCAGCTATAGACATGCTTCAGGAATCCCTCAAACTGGATCCCGGAAATGAGCATACCATGAATGAGCTTTCAGGGCTATACCTAGAGAGAAGTGCCGACATTCCTCCAAAGCCTGCCAAGAAGTCTTTCTGGAAAAGATTCAGATAGTATCACTCCATTTTTTCATAGAGCTTACATCCTAATTCTTCAGACTTAGGGACTAAGTGGTATTGGGTAAAATCATATGCTTGATCTGCCTGCCCGGCGAAGTACTGAATCTTCTCTTGCACCAAGTACTCTTCCAACTCAGCTACCTCCTCAGCATCTACCCTTCCCCAATATGCCAGGTCTCCATAATAGGCCAGATATAAATGGGTTCCCCAATCCTGATCTGTAGCATAAGAGCTACCTGCAGGGATGAGTTCCTGAATCATTTGGCCCCCCTTATACTCTTCCACCCCTTGATCTGCATGTATCCATAGTCTACTGAAGGGAACAAAGGTCATGATGAAAATGGCCGTAAAGAATATGGCTTTCCTAAGAATATGATATTCTCTCAGGAGAATATCTCCCAGTAAATAAATCAGGATAGGACAAAGTAAATGGTTTATCCATACGTAGCGCTGTTCCAGTACGATGAGCCAGTATCCTAATGGAAATACCCAGAAGAATCCCAGCAAGCATGAGAGATTCGAATCTCTTCTCTGAGTTACCCAGTACACGAGACTTCCGACTAACATCATCATACAAAGGATCCCAAACCCCTTTCCCATGAAAAAATCACCCACATTATCCATCAAAAGTATGAGAAGATGTGCTGGATTTTCCACTATGGACCATGAGGGAGGAAGGAAATAGGAAGGGTCTTCCCACAAGCTAATGGCTTCTGCATGTACTGGAGCTATCAACTGACCCATATCATAGGGCTGTTTCAGGGGAAGCTCCCCCACCAATCGCCAATTGTATATACCTGAAAAGCCCAATGTCCAGGTCTCATACTTCTGATAAAGAAGTACACCCCAGCTTCCTATTCCTGCTGCCAAGATCAGTAAGAACAGAAGGAGCTGTGGCTTGTGCTGATCATTCTTCTTCCTTCGTAAGAACAGCATGATGAAGGTGTGAAACAGGAGAATAGGAAGGAGGTAAGTTTTGGTGAAATACCCTATAAGGATGATGAAGGCAAGATGATGGTAAGACGCCTCCTCCTTCAACCAAAACCCCACATAATACAGGCATACACCTACTACCAATATGTCAGGGCTGATGATCATTAAGGTATACCAGCAAAAAAGGGGGATACTCCCTATCAAAATGGCGTAGCCCTCATCCTGAGGAAACTTCAATAGCTTTAGTAATGAATGTAGTTTCCATAAACTGATAAGTCCAATAACCCCATTCAAGCACCTTGCGAAGAGGGCAGGATCTACCTTTACCCAATAGGCAGGGATAAGTAGAACAGAATACAGAGGTGCCCAGAAGCCATTGATAGCAGCGCCCCAATTAGCTTTTGAAAAATGCCTGGCGATAGACAGATAAGAAATGGCATCTGAGCTTAGCTGAAACTGATAGGCAGGAAGCCATAAAAGAAAAACAAGAAGGTAAATCCCATAGATAGGATACAACTTACCTTCAAGATTGAGAGAATGATTCATGTTCTTTCCAGACTTCATAAATCCTCTTTTATTCCTCAGGAAGGATCATGGTAGGCGTACCGGAAGGAAAATGTAACCTAAAGTGCTGGAAATACTGTATATTTCCTGCAAGTTCAATCACATTACCCTTACTCATATGCGTTGGCAAGGTAGAAAAGGAAGTTCAAATATAGAAGATAGACGTGGTTCCGGAGGTGGTGGAAGAAGAGTTGGAACTCGTTTTGGTCTGGGAACTCTTGTTATCATTATTCTGGCTGTTCTCTTTGGACAGAATCCCCTCCAGGTACTTCAGCAGGTTCAGCAACCGGGCGTTAGCGAAAGTGCCCCGGTAGGGCAAGTTCAGGGAAATGATGAGCTAGGCCAGTTTGTATCAGTAGTTCTTCAGGATACGGAAGATACCTGGAATGACCTCTTCAGAAAAGAGTTTAATGCAGATTACAGAGAGCCAGTCCTGGTTCTATATACCCGGAAGGTACAGTCAGGTTGTGGATTTGCCACTTCTGCTACTGGCCCCTTCTATTGTCCAGCAGATGAGAAGATATACATCGACCTGAGTTTTTACGACGAGCTAAAAAATAGATTTGGAGCGCCTGGTGATTTTGCCATGGCTTATGTAGTGGCCCATGAGGTAGCTCACCACGTTCAAAACTTATTGGACATCACTGATAAGGTAGATGCCCAAAGAGGAAGGGTTAGCAAGACTCAGTATAACGAGCTGTCTGTCCGCCTTGAATTGCAGGCAGACTTTCTTGCCGGAGTTTGGGCAAATCACGGACAGAGAACCAAACGTTTCTTGGAGGCAGGGGACATAGAAGAAGCCCTAAGAGCCGCCAATGCTATTGGTGATGACAGGCTTCAAATGGAGGCACAAGGATATGTGGTCCCTGAATCTTTCACCCATGGAACTTCTGCTCAAAGGATGAGATGGTTTAAGAAGGGATTTGAGACAGGGGACATTAGACAAGGAGATACTTTTAATACGAATAGTTTATAGTAATTAGATTACACACACTAGCGACAGGCAGTTTTAATAAGCTGCCTGTTTTTTTGTGAGTCTCTCTATCAGTGCATCTGCCAGATCCTCTGCGGCACCTTCATTCAGCCTGAACCACAACTCTGGCTCTATCAGTTCTATCTCTGACAGCAGCAACTCTCCCGTTTTTGTAGGGATACAATCTACCCGTGCATACATAGGCAGGATGGGGCAGGCTTCTACCATTTTTAGGGTAAGTACTTTTTCTTCCTGGCTAGGTTCATACAATTCCACAGTCCCACCAAAATCATCCTGGACCCTGTAATCACCTTCTTTAGCTTTCTTACAAGTAGTAAAGCTGTACTTCCCATTTATGTACATGAAAGAATATTCTCCCAGACTGAGAATGTCCTTAATGAAGGGCTGAAGGATCATAGCCTCCTCTTGAATCAATTCTCTGAATATGTCCTCGTGCTTACCAGCCTCTTCTGACCTAAATCTATAAGTATGACGTGCACCAGCAGATACACAGGGCTTCAGGACCACCTCTTCCCAACCACTTCCCGCTACAATGGAAGTCAGGCTTCTTTCTTCTCCAACTTCAATAAAGATAGAAGGGACTGTGGATACCCCGGCTTTCTCCAAATCTTGTAGGTAGTGCTTATCAATATTCCAGGTCAGCAGTTCTATGGGGTTAAGAAACTGGGTAAGTTTTGACGTTTCCTTCATCCATGAGAAGAATTTGGGGAAATCGTCATTGTAATCCCAAGGGGTTCTTACTAGCACACAGCCTGCCTCCGCCCAATTAACTAAAGGATCTGACCAGCTTCTGATCTCCGTCCTTACCTCCCTCTTATTCAGGGGTCTTTCTACAATTTAATCTTCCAGGGTAGCATTTACCACCCAGGGGTTCTCTCCCCCTCTGTATATTACCACATCACAGGAAAGAAGAATGACATCAAAGGCTTTAT
>JBCBKZ010000411.1:0-5240 GCA_038520955.1 Bacteroidota bacterium
CCCCTTTCAGAAATTTCTTTCTGACAGAATGAGCAAAGAACACTTCCTCTCTTACACCTACCCTGATTTATTTCAGGATGACCGAAATGGTTTCCCCCTGTTTAAGCTCACCCAAACACCCCTCAAAGCCATCATAAATAGCAAAAACCTGTATTACTTTCTCTTTACACATCTGAAGATGTTTACGGCTATTTACCGCATCCTTGAAAGGATAAATGGAGGGTATGACCGGGATAACAATCCTCTGGCAAACTTACGAAACCATTCCATGCTGGGACATGGGTATAAAGGAGTGAGTAAGCATGACCTGGAACAGGTATTGGGTCCATTTGAACATTTTCTCCAGCAGTTACAAAAAAGTGTAAAGCTGGATGTGGGCCTGGCGCTTACAAACCTCTTTGATGAGCAAAATGTAAAAATCAATGAAGTACTCTAAGCCCCCCTCACACATACTTTTTCAGTGTATTTCTGGAAATGTCCAGGAGTTCCATGGCTTGGGTGTGGTTTCCGTGGCATAGGTCTATAATTTTTCTGATATGGGTAGCCTTGGCATGTTCCAGGCTCAGGTTTTCCTCCTTCTCCATGTTCAGGTCTGAAGGCATATGCGCCCGCTGTATCATTCCGTCTGTACAGAAGACATAGAAGTGGGTGATGAGATTCTCCAGCTCCCTAATGTTTCCCGGAAAGCTGTAGGAAAGTAGCTGCTTTCTGATTTCGGGAGAGAGGGTCAGTAGGGGCCGCTGATAGGTTTCTGCTTTTTGCAGGAGAAAGTGGTGAAAAAAAGCCTCTCTGTCTTCTGCCGGATACTGCCTGAAGGCAGGAAGAGAGAGACGGGTTTGCGTCAGACGATAATACAGGTCCCAGCGAAATGTTCCTTTTTCACAGGCTTTACGTAAGGATTTATTGGTGGCAGCTATGATACGTACATCTATGGGGATTTCTTCCGTGCTCCCTACCGGCCTGATATTACGCTCCTGTAGTACCCGTAAAAGGCTCACCTGCATATAGGGACTGATATCCCCTATTTCATCCAGAAAAATGGTCCCCTGGTCTGCTGCCTGCATCAGCCCCTGCGTATCTTTTTCTGCTCCGGTAAATGCCCCTTTTTTATAGCCAAAGAGGCGGGATTCTAATAGGTCATCTCCCAGGGCAGCACAGTTCACTGACACCATGGCCTTTTTACTTCTGGCAGACTGAGCATGAATATAGCGGGCCATTACTTCCTTACCACTGCCACTTTCACCCTCCAGCAAGGTAGTTATGCCGTCCACCTCGGCTATTTGTTCAGCCTTTTTATAGAGGGGGAGAAGTTTCTGTAAGGTGAGTAGGCTTCGTTCTGTTTTCCCTTCCTCCCTCTTACGTATCCTGATCCCCTGAGTGAAAAGAGAGGTATCAGCCTGTATTTCCGGAAAGCGGTTCCCTTCTTCTGCCATCTCAGGATCCTTTCCTTGAATAAGGCGGGTATGATAGCCATTTTTTTCCAGGTGAAGGATCAGCCATACCAGTCGCATGGGGGTGGTTCCATTTGAAAACAGTATGTCCGTTTCATATTCCTTCAGACTTTCTAATGCTCTTTCTGCATGTATCCTGAGCTCCCTGAAATCATACACATCCTGGACATCAGTATACTTCAGCTCTATTTGTCTGTTTGGGTACGCGTGTTTAAGTCGGGTGTATAGAAGCTCTGAACGTATATCTCCCTTTGGGCCGGAAGACAGAATGAGGTGCTTTTCATGATCATCATAAAAATGCTCATGTACATCAAAGGTAGGACCCTGCAGGTTCACTTCTCCTCCTTCAAAATCATAGTACCAGGCTATCCAGGAAACCAGCGCTTTTCTCATGGCATAAATTTACGCTTTATCTGTCAAAAAATGACAGTACCCTGAACAGAAAAAGCCGTCCATTCCGTGTTAGAGCGGAAAGTTTCCCTGGCATCTTCTTTGGCTTAGCAGAGAAAAAAAGTATGCAACTGGTTATCAACACAAAAGGAACAGGAATCAGCTGGCGACAGGGCGCCTTTGAAATTCAAAATAAGGATGGAAAACATCGCCTTTCACCAGACAAAATCAGCAGTATCATGATCACCAATGGCGTCAAGGTCAGCTCTGATGCCATCCTACAGGCAGTAAATCATGACATAGATATTCTCATAGTGAATGGACAGGGAGCGCCAGCTGCCCGGATCTGGCACCACCGCTTCGGGTCTATATCCGTCATACGTAAAGCACAGCTGGATTTTGCTACCGGGCTGGAGGGAGCTAAATGGGTAAAACACTGCCTGTCCACCCGCCTGGCTAATATGTCCTTACTCCTGAAATCTTTACATAGAGACCGCCCTGCCAAGCAGGACCTGATAGAAAAAACCCTTCAAACCATTCAGGGCTTTGAGAATAGAATCAGGGAACTTCCTGATACTCCCCTGGAAGATAGCCTTAAGGCCAGGATGAGGGGCTGGGAAGGAAATGCTTCCAGAGCCTATTTTGGAGCAGTAGCCAGGATAATTCCTGAGATGTATTTCTTCTCTAAAAGAAGTAGAAGGCCCGCCAAAGACCTGTTTAACTGTGTCCTTAACTACTTATACGGCATACTATATGGAAGACTGGAAATAGCCATGATCAGGGCAGGTATAGACCCTTACATAGGCGTTTTTCACAGAGATGAATATAACCGGCCTGTGATGGTGTATGATATGATAGAGTGCTACCGCCTCTGGCCGGAAGCCGTCCTACTCCAGCTCTGCTTTAGAAAAGCCCTGGATAATAAGATGGTCAGTGAACGTAAAGGAGGACTTTGGCTGGATATAAGTGGAAAAAAGCTGGCCATAAGCAGCATGAATGACTATCTGGAAACCGTCATTCAGTACAAGGGAAAAAGAAGGAGCCGTTTACATCATCTCCAACAAGACTGCCATGACCTGGCCGCACAAATAAAAACCCTCCATAAACATGAAAGCACTAGCCCTCCTTCTTAGGCTGATCAAAAGACTGAATATCCTTCAGCAAAGAAGATCCCTGTCTAAAGAGCATTCTGCTTTAGATAAACCCCGTGAGCTAGAAGAGAATAGCGCTCCCGTCATCATCATAGATGATAAGGAAGACGCAGAAGTGGCCCTGACCTTACAAATGATAGAAAGGGTAAAAGCCATCTTAAAAAAAGAAGAATCAGAAGAAGATAAACCCCTCCGTAAAACCCGCTCAGATAAAGGCAAAAAAAGAAACTCTCTTACACAGCTTCCCCCTTTGGAAGAAAGAGTAAAAACCGTAGGAGAATTATTCACTAATCTGGGGAAAAAATCAAAATCAGAAATGATCTGCTTTATCATGTATGACATCAGCCATAATAAAGTCCGTACCAAGGTAGCAGAATACCTGGAGGCAAAAGGCTGTTTCCGCATCCAAAAGTCCATCTTTCTGGGCCAGCTGGAAAGAAGATCCTACCGGGACATACAAGATGCCCTCCACACCATACAGCAATCCTATGAAAATGATGATAGCATCATCATGGTGCCTGTTTCAGAAGATGAAATCCGAAGCATGAGAATGATAGGAAAAGAAATAGACATGGCTTTTGTGATGGGTAGGGCTAACACCATATTTATCTAGCTATAGCTTCCGGGCATATAGCTCATCTTGCTTATCAGGAAGATATGATAAGACATGAGAACGAAATATTTCCTATCTTTAGAAATGTTCATTTCAGTTCCGTTTTTTGACATAAAAGGTCGAATTAGTCAATATCCTCTGGGAGAATATTGGCCTAAAGAACTGAAGATGAATGACATATACAAAAGTCGCTGCCAGAGCGGCACTTCCACCAAAAGAAGGATTAAGACTCAGCTTTCTTAAATGGAGGAGATTTTTTATTTTTTGCCAGAGCGGCACTTCCACCAAAAGAAGGATTAAGACTCTAAACCCTTGACAATCACCGACTTAAATACAAATTTGCCAGAGCGGCACTTCCACCAAAAGAAGGATTAAGACATGCCTTTATACTCTCTATGACTTCATCTACAGAGCCAGAGCGGCACTTCCACCAAAAGAAGGATTAAGACAGCATTTTCATGCTGGTCTGAAATAACTTTAATAAAGCCAGAGCGGCACTTCCACCAAAAGAAGGATTAAGACAATTTTAGGTTATGATGGATTATTTCTTTTGCTGTGTGCCAGAGCGGCACTTCCACCAAAAGAAGGATTAAGACTTTTCGTTCTTATTCAAGAAGAACTTCATACTTGCCTGCCAGAGCGGCACTTCCACCAAAAGAAGGATTAAGACTCTGTAAATAATGCACTCCCTTGCATTCGGCCCTTGCCAGAGCGGCACTTCCACCAAAAGAAGGATTAAGACGCTTTCTGTAGGTTTACTTCCCTTCCGAAGCCACTTTTGCCAGAGCGGCACTTCCACCAAAAGAAGGATTAAGACGAGGGATTTTCGTAAATCGTCATAACAAAATTTCTTTGCCAGAGCGGCACTTCCACCAAAAGAAGGATTAAGACCCTATACGTTCTATAGGAATAATTAAGTCTCTTTCAGCCAGAGCGGCACTTCCACCAAAAGAAGGATTAAGACTCCACGTTGGATATTTTTAACGTCTTGAATAGTTTTGGCCAGAGCGGCACTTCCACCAAAAGAAGGATTAAGACCCTTTAAACAAGTACGTTTACATTAGTATCGTAAAAGCCAGAGCGGCACTTCCACCAAAAGAAGGATTAAGACTTACCTTTTACGGTATCACATAAATAAATACTTCCTGCCAGAGCGGCACTTCCACCAAAAGAAGGATTAAGACCGCTTTTCCCTATTAATAGCCCGTTTAGGGCGTGTAGGGCCAGAGCGGCACTTCCACCAAAAGAAGGATTAAGACCGTGATTAAGATACCAGCAATAAATCTTTTCATAACAGCCAGAGCGGCACTTCCACCAAAAGAAGGATTAAGACTTTGTCATTGGTCTTAATCTCGAATGTAACCAAGTTGCCAGAGCGGCACTTCCACCAAAAGAAGGATTAAGACTAGTTGCTTTTTTATTTTATGTCTAATCTTATCTAAAGCCAGAGCGGCACTTCCACCAAAAGAAGGATTAAGACAAGTCGCCAATCGCGCTATCATCTCGACGAATAGGAGCCAGAGCGGCACTTCCACCAAAAGAAGGATTAAGACTCTTTATAAAGATTATTAGCCCTTCTACAGGTAGTGCCAGAGCGGCACTTCCACCAAAAGAAGGATTAAGACGAAAAGTTCG
>JBCBKZ010000412.1:0-5230 GCA_038520955.1 Bacteroidota bacterium
TGTAGATACGGCGTATCTACATATTTCATGATTCTGTGAACAGCTGCTATTTTTCCTCTACGTTCAGGCTCATGAAATACTCGTATGTTTTTATGCTTTCTTGCTAATTCCGGTGTAAGGTCTGAGGAACCATCGGTCACTACCAATACTTTTAAGTAGTCCTTCGGATAATTGAGAGAAAGGGTATTCAGGATCTTTTCCTCAATGAAGTCCTCCTCATTGTAGGCTGCTATGACCACGGTTAAGGGAAGCGGCTTGTCTGACCAATTATCTGTGGCCTCTACCTTCTTCCTTCTGGTGAGCAGCCACAATATCCCTCCATAGATGAGGTAGGTATAACATAGAATCCACCAGGAAGTCCAAAATAGTAATGCTAACATATTATCCTTCTTTCTTTGAAACAGTTGGGTTTATCCTTTTTGCCTGTATCCGTTCGAGAGCTGATGAGAATAAATTTTTGTAAACAGGTAGCACGTATTTCAAGGCTTGAAGCCCATGAAAAGAGAAGATTCTGTAGGTATACAGTTGACCAAAGGCGAGAGAAATCACTACTGTACTGACAGTAGCTATGGCTGCTCCTTCTATCCCCCAAAGCGGAATAAAGAAATAGTTGAAGCTGAGGTTTAAGCCCAGGCTTAATAACAGAATCATGAAGTTCACTTTGGGTTTACCCACTGCATCCAGGGTGGTTCCCATCATGTTTCCTATGGGCTTGAGTAGCACATGTATCAAAAGTATGAAGAGAACTGGTTTTGCCTGAAGGTATTCCTTCCCCGCTAGTAATAGAATGATCTCATCCGCCAGCAGAAAGGTAACTACCGCAATGGGCCAGATAATCCCGATAAGAATAGCCGTTCCATTCAGGTAGAGCGACTTAATTCCTGATACGCCTTCCTGGGTATAGGCCTTGCTCATGTTTGGAAAAATGACTTGAGCTGCACTCTTCAGGGGCACTTCTATATAGGTACAAATCTTAGTGGCTACATTATATACTGCTACAGATGTAGGTCCCAGAAAAGCACCTAGCATCATCACATCTGTTTTCTGAAAGGCCAGAGAACTCAGGTTATTTCCCAAGGTATACTTCCCGTAATGAAACAGTTTTGAGATCCATTTCTTTGTGGGATAGCTCACTTTCCAGTAGGCAGAAATAGCCATTAACATACAAGCACTACTTAACAGGAAACTGCCACATTGCCCTAACATCAACTGAAATACTGCTAATTCTCTTCCTGTTAGCATCCAAACAAGAATCCCTCCTGCGAAGAAACTCCCATAGAGAAAGTAGAGAATAGCCAGTTTTTTATACGCCTGGTTCACCAGAAATATGCCCTCCATGAAGCGTAGAATGGCGGAAGGAAAAATATAAACGAAAGAGAACTGAAGTAAGATTAATAAGTCAGGCGCCTTCCATAAGGTAGCCAGAAAGGGTGCTCCGACCCATAGGAGTAAGCTTAGCAAAATACTAATTCCTAGCTGCAGAAAGATGGCTGCCCCATTGATGTTGGCATAAGCAGAGGTATCCTCGCTCCCAAATTTCACCAAGCCCTGCTGCACAAAGCCTTGGCGGGTCATGTCCACGATGGACATTACCAACATATAGAGTACCCATGTCCCTAATGCTTCAGGACTTAACACCCTTACCAAAATCAGGAAAGTCAGGAAGGCGAAGCCCAACTGAAACACATTCCCTATCAGTGAAAAGGACCCTTTATGCAACCATTTCTGCCCCATATTCTCCCACCATTTGTTGATAGATTCTTTGTAGTCTTTCTGTAATGACTGCCCAGTTGTAGGTAGAAAGGACTTTTTCTTGCAGCCTGCTTCCCATTATTCTGGCCAATTCCTCATCATCCATTAATCTCTCGATGGCAGCTGCATAAGCGCTTGCTTTATGCTCATCTACAATTAAGCCATCTCTATCATGGGTAATAATCTCCTCTAAGGCAGGAATTGCGGAGGCGACTACAGGTAATGAACACATACCTGCTTCCAGTACCACTATTCCGAAGGTTTCAATCAGAGAAGGCATGATCAGGCAATTAGACTTTAGCATCCAATCGTATATCTCTGCTTTCTCTAAAAAACCAGGGAAAATACACCTATGTGTAAGCCCCTTATCTTCAAATTTGGTTTTCAGAGTAACTTCTTCACTCCCTCCTCCTATACACACCATTTTTACATCAGCGGGAAGTTGTTCAAGAATATCAGGTAAGAGGTGGATTCCTTTTAGCTGACTAAACCTCCCTACAAAGCAAACTAAACGAGCTCTTTTAAAAGACCCATCAATTCTCTCGCTTAGAACGCCGTTTGGGAGTACATCTATTCCTGCCAGTCTTTTCCCAAAGTCCTCTTCCAGGCAGTTTTTTAACTCATGAGAAACGGCTATCACCTTCCCGGACTTTAGGTATGCCTTCTCTTCTACCCCTCTATTTACCGATTGGTGGAGCCACAAATCCAGGGAGAACCTATTGTTTCTCCTGAAATTGAAATCGTACTCTCTATGCGCCAACCCATGGAAGGTCATAATCCGCTTTTCAGGAGATACTTCCCTGGGCAGGAGTAAACCACTACGCCCATGTGTATGGATCAGATCGTAAGAAGTATGCCTGGTACTAAGCCAATTCTTTACCGCCAGATTAAAGCAACGCTCATCCAGGGTATGTCTAAAGGGAGTTATTCTTCTCCCTGGGAAATAGGGAATTCTGATTATCTCTATTCCCTCAATCTCTTCTTTACACTCCCCCTTCTTCATGCTTCCGGCAGAAAGTATGCTTACTGTATGGCCTTTCGCTTTCAGAGATAGGGACAACTCCCACACGTGGGTTTGTATTCCCCCTTTTATCTCAAAGGGTAATGACTTACATATCTGAAGAATCTTCATCACTTAATTCTGTCTCTAGTTTTCTTTCTTTTTTTCCCTGCTTTATTCCCAGAAAAATTCCTGTCAGCAAAGCTAGTCCCACCATGTCCCATGGAAATCCTACACCTGTCATGATGTTAAATACTATTAGGTTCTGTTACTGTAGGGTCTACTTCTCCATGTGGGGTATGATAGAATTTCTTATTGGCTCCTTTCATCTTCAGCATGGCCAACATCATCAAGATGAAAGCATAAGGAAGGAGGGCCAGTTTTTTCAGGTATTTAGTCTGGAAGAAATAGGCAGGAACTGATATCGCAAATGACATGATCATCCCCACTGCCAGGACGCTCCACAATAAGGAAAGCCCTGGCCAGAAATAAGCCACCACTCCAAGTAAGCTGACCAGTCCCAGGAGAATCAATCTCGGAGGCAGAATCATTTGGAGGGCCTTATCAAAGTAATCCAGCTTCCCATGTCTTATCAGGTGCCAGCAGGCATTAGGGAAGTAATTAGCCGCATAGTAAAACTGGGCGGCTATCCAACGGGTCCGCTGTCTGGCAAATACCTCCGCCTTACTTACCTTCTCATCATATATATTCACCTTATGGAGGTAATGGAATTGTACCCTTTCTCTTAGCAGCCTTAATTCCAACTCTTTATCAAATCCTCCCACTGCCTTTATCTTCTGCATAACTTCCTTGAAAAGCTGGTAGTCAAAGGCCATTCCTGAACCTACCAGACGGGACGAAAGTCCTATGGCTCTGTGGCCTTTACTAAAGATATGGTTGTTGATTTCCTCACTGATCCCATCCAGCACTGCAAATCCGCTCTCCAGGTTCTTAGCTACCCTATGACACTGTACCACTTGAGCACCTGCGAGAAAGGCTTCCCTGATTCTCAACAGGCTATCTTTTTGCGCTACATTATCAGCATCCAGAATGAAAGCGACTTCATAGGCTTCGGAGATACTTTCCATAGCTGCATTCAAAGCTTTGGCCTTGGTAGAAGACTCAAAGGATACTTCTACAATCCTGGCCCCTGTGGCCTTCAGTTTCTGCAAAGTCTCCTTCTTCAGTGAGTCTGCGATAACCCAGACATCCATTTCTCCAGAAGGATACTCAAGTTCTACAGCCTCTTTTGCCGTTTGGAGAATGACCATATCCTCTTTATAGGCTGGAATAAAGACAGCTATTCTCACCTTTTCTTGGGCGGTAGAGGCTTTGAATACAGGATGTCTGTAAAAGTGGCCTGCCACCCCATACACAAAGAGGTAGCTGATGGCAAAAGTGAAATATATCAATAGCACTCCTTCAAGTGCCTGCAAGGTCATGATCATACCGGATGCGTTAGTTCAACTTTACTGATGAAAGTGCTTTCGGCTTCTTCCTTACAGGAGAGGAGCCATTTGATAGACCTGAAAAGGGCCTTTAGATGTTCCGTATTCCCTTTTAAAACATGTGTGAGAATACTCCTGGGGGTAACTATTAACCAGAAATAGAGGGATGTCCAGGGTAAGAAGAAGGATTCAGGGTTTCTCCTTACAAATCGTAACCTGTTTCTATGGAAATAATAGGTTTTGAGGGGGCTATTTCTTCCGGTAGAGAAAGAGACTTTGTGGAAGATCTTACTTTCAGGTACCATGTGGATTTTATATCCCGCCCGTTTCACTTTTTCACAGAAGTCTAATTCCTCATAATAGAGAAAATAGCCCTCATAGAGAGGGCCTACTTCTTCCAGTAGGCTTGCCCTAAAGAGCATACATGCGCCATTTGCAAAGGCAATTTCTTTTACCTGATCAAACTGCCCTTCATCTTTCACCTGATATCCTAGTTTGCGATTCCTCACTGTCAGAGGATGAAAAGCAGTAGCTCCTGCAAACTGTAAGGTATCCTGATGATCAAAGAAGAATAGTTTAGGACAGACAATTCCCACCGAAGGATTTTCCTCCAAATAATCCACCATAGGACCCAGAAAGTCCTGATCTACCTCCGTGTCATTATTCAGGAGAAGGATGTATTTCCCCTGCACATAAGGAAATGCCAGGTTATTTCCGCCAGCAAAGCCCAGGTTTTCCTCGCTTCTAATCAGTCTGGTCCTGGCGTAAAGGGAGGATACATTATCCAGATTCCCTTTGGTAGATCCATTATCTACTACAAAGGTCTCGAATGAGGGATAAGATACCTCCCGCAGGGAATCCAGCATCAGCCGGGTTACTCCCTCTTCATTCCAGTTAACACTGACGATAGAAACTAGTGGATGGACTCTTCTGGTGGTACGCATACTAGGCGTGCTTACTTCGTATTAGTTGAATGGCATTACCCCAATACCGATTTTTACCTAGCCGGACTATCCAATTCAGGACATGG
>JBCBKZ010000413.1:0-5220 GCA_038520955.1 Bacteroidota bacterium
CATAGGTCATCATTTCTTCAGATTGGATATTAATCTCATCTATCACAGGATTAGGAAATACTTTGATCCCTAAAGAGGCCAGGTTTTCTGTGATGCTTACAGATGTTTTTGCTGGAAAAGCCTCGCCAGTGTACCTTTTTAGTGGAGGAATTACTGAACTGAAAGGAGATCTATCTGCCAGGAAACCTGTTTGATTATTCGCAAAGTCTATGGCATCAAAGGTTCCTATATCCCTTAAGGTTATCCAGCTATCTCCTCCATCAGTAGTATAAGCTAAGTACTGATCACTATCTGAGCCGATTATATAAGTGGACTCTGTTCCGGGTACATACTCAATGACGGTATGAAAATTCAGGAATGGGGGGAGTGCTTCCCATGTATCTCCACCGTCTGTTGTTCTGAATAAATTTTCTTCAAACCTGGGACCTGCTCCTGTGTTAAAGGGAATTCCTGCCATACCGTTTTTTTCATCCTGAAAAGCCAGTGTACATACTATGCCACTAGAGTCAGGGAGAATAGACAAAGCTTCCCAGCTAAGCCCACGATCCTTACTTCTAAATACCCTTCCTCCATTGGTGCCTACCCAGATATTATCGCCTACTATGGCCTTTGAGTTTTCGGCAGAGGTCAGGACGTTAAACTCATCAGGAAAAAAAGAAGGCAGCCCTTCCTCTGGTATACTTTCCCATGTCTCCCCACCATCCATGGTTTTTGAGATTAAGTCCCTATTGATCACAATTCCCTCTTGCTGATCAAACCAATGAAGCCAAATAGCACCTTCAGGTCCAGACAGTTTTTCTGTCCAGGTCTGTCCTCCATCTGTAGTTACCCAAACACCATCTACAGGTTCCATGCTCCTATTGAGAGAAGTAATCCAGGCGGTATTTTCATCAAAAACATAGATATCCAGGCTTACTCTCCCCATAACATCTGTCATGGGGAATACCTCCCAGGTCTCCCCACCGTTAATTGATTTTAAAGAATAAGGGCTATGAGAAGAGTCCACTGGAAAACCTGCATTTTGTGAGTTAGCTACTGCCCAAACTAACTTGTCGTCTACCGCATCAATGTCCTGAATGATATATCCGTCAGGAAGAGTTGGAAATACTTCTCCCTCAAAAGAAAGTTCACTCGCAAAATCTTCATCATACACTAAGGGCTCACCCCTGTACTTAAAAATACCCCCACTGAATCCTATTTCCCCAATAAGACCTAATTCAGGCGTTGGGAAATAGGCCGCAGCACCAGCAGGAGAGGTGAGTACGTATGCCCACGAATTGCCATTGTCCTTAGAAATAACATGCCCAGGCCTTCCAAAGGCTCCTGTAGTCCCTAGAAAGACCCCTCCAGATCCTTCTACATAGGATAAAGTCTCAATAAGCGTAGGCGCACTTAATCTCTCCCATGTGTTTCCTCCATCTAAGGTGCGCATAGTAAAAGATGGAACGGGGAAACCGTCTGCTCCGCCTTCAAAGTTAGCGAACCCTTCCAGGGAGGACTCCTTGAAAGCAAAACTTAACACATTAGTTTCTGCCTCTAACCCTGTTTCAATTACCTCCCACGCTTGCCCACGATTTATCGATCTCAGAATTCTACCATTCCTAGTTCCATACCAGATGGTGTCTCCTCTAACCGCCTTGAGTGTTTGAGCGGTTCCTACCCACCTGGACTCAGCTGAGTCTAATGGCGGAGATACATTGAGGAAGTTTTCTCCTCCATCTTCCGTATAATAAATCTGAACAGGAACGGGTACTACAGGTGGAAACCCATTGGAGAAAACTACGCCTGTATCAGGTCCCCAAAAGTGTAACTCTAGGGGGATTTCCCGTTCATCTACTTTAGGGTAAGGAAGCCTCTCCCAGCTTTCTCCTCCGTCCACAGTCTTGGCAAGGATGCCATATGTTTGGGCAGGCATCTGATTTAAACAACTATAAATAACGGACTCATTTACGGGGAAAATATTCACTGTAGATAAAAGGGAGTCTCCTGTGTTTAGTAAGGAAGAATCTGCAAAAGTTACCTCTATGGGAGTCCATGTTTCTCCATTATCTATAGACTTGCCAAGGATTCTTTCAGGAGCCGTAGTAACCCCAAAAAAACCTCTTAAGTCAAAAATAGAAGCGAAAATGATACTATCTCCAACAGCTTTGAATCCCTGATTCAGGGAAAATGGATTTGGGGTTAATGACCCTACGGAGGTCCAATCATCTTCTAGAGTAGATCTTGTTACATTAATTCGTTCATTCAAATCATAGTATTGTTGCTTGGGCTTTTCTCCCTGCTTGGTACGAATAGGATCTGAGTAAGGGGTATACTGTCCATAAACCACAGAGTTTATGGATAAATACCCTCCAATCATTAACAGAAGGATAAACTTGAACTTCATAATTTAGGTATTAATGGTTGAGAATTAGCGGTATGTTTTACTTCCAGTAGACCATAGCTGGCAGGTTTATTTCCCCAGCACTTTACCTCGTATCCCGGAGGGAGAATGTCCTGGCAGAGTGTTTGTATTCCTGCCAGGGAAGGGTAGGGTAATTCCCAGCCTGTAAAGGCGAGTAGGTGTAGGGTGCTTGGATGAGCTAGGAGAAAACTTAAAACGGCTTGTCCTCCAGGGCTAAGGGCCTGAATTAGTTGTAAAAGAAGACTTCCGAACTCTTCGCCTAACAGGTTTGGGTATAGGCTGCCCCAGATTAGGTCGAAAGAGGGATCAAAATTGACTGAGAGTATGTTTTGCTCCATGTATTGAAGCGTTTGGCCATGACCATTTAGAATAGATCTTGCAAACGCTATGGCTTCAGGGTCATGAGATAGTAATGAGGTATTCAGATTACTTTCTGTATGAAGGGCAAGAATCCCTTCCAGAGAACGAGCCATATCACCACCTAGCAATAGCAAGTTTAATGAGGTACAGGTATGAAGCGCGTTCTCCAAGGTGGTGAGGAAATAGTCCTTTGTTTCTCGAAGAGATTCGGTAAAAAGTGTCCAGTGAAAAAAATTATCCCATTTAATAAGGTCAGGGTCACTGGTAGTTTGGTGGTGATAAATCTGATCCAGTAAGAGATGATTTCGAAAGGGATCTTGGGCAGTTATATATAGCTTGCCTGCAAGGGTTGTTGTAGACAAGTAAATCTCCCCCATGAACTGAACTAGATCTTCTAGGTGACCTCTACCTAACCAACCCGATTGGTACTGCTTACCTACCTTTTCATACCATTTCAATAAGGAATGATATTCATCAAATTCAGGACCTTGCCTGTACAAGATTTCCTGAATAAAGATTTTGTGCTGATCCAGTCTGCGGTTATAGATTGGGTGAGAGGGCATATTTTTCTACTTGACTCGCTGAGGTCAAATAGGAAAATATCGGGAAGGAGGATTTGTCAATAGGTTGGAAATGTTTGTTCGTGAGTTGTATTAGAAGGGGTATGAGAACAAACAGATAAAATTACCTTCTCTCCAACAGCCCGAGTGACATATTCGTATAGAGAGTGTCTAAAGGTCATGCCCTAAGCTGCTAAAAGCTTATGGAATCCCTACTGACTTTTACGATATTGTATAAAATCGAATGGCATGAAGAAATTTTTTAAGAATCTGGGCTTGGTGTGGAAATGGCTGTTGAGAATAGTTATAGTAGGTGGGATAGGCTTCTTTGTCTTTAAGTTTATTCAAGGGAAGTATTATTATGAGCCTCCTCAAGCTGAGAAAGTTAGTAGTAAGCAAGACTATCTGTCGAGCGTAAAGGCGCCCGCACCCGATACCTTGGTAGATTATATCCCTCTTAGCCGAGGACTCATGAATAAGGCGGATTCTGCCGTTACCAGATTTACGGAAGGAGACTCTCTGATAGCCAAGACCCTACCTGATAGCCTCGTTCCGAGAGCGCCCAAGAAAGTAGAAACAGTTCTTGGTCCTCCTAATATCATTCTCATTGTGATGGATGATATGGGCTACGGCGACCTTAGTGCCTATGGAAATAAAGCTATCCAAACACCTGCCATAGATACCCTGGCCAAGCAGGGCATCATGTTCGATCAGTACTACACCGTTTCTTCAGAAAGTTCACCCGCAAGAGCTTCCTTATTGACAGGACGCTATCCCATCAGGACAGGGGTTACCAGAAGCCTGTTTCCTGGAGAAGGCCTGAACACCACTTATCAAAAAGCCGTCAATGTAGCTCAGGGGCTGATGGAGGATGAGATTACCATAGCAGAGCCATTGAAAAAAGCAGGCTATGCTACGTCTCTGGTTGGAAAATGGCATTTGGGAGATAAGCATCCCCATTTGCCCAATAACTTCGGCTTTGACAACTTCCTCGGGGTCCACGTGAGTCATGACATGGAGCCTATGCACCTATACCGTAATGATGAAATCATCCTGGAACATCCGCTGGATGCTACCAAACTCATAGATAGTTATACCAAGGAGGCAGTATCCTTCATTGGAGAGCAGGGAGAAAATCCCTTCTTCCTATGCTTAGCGCATTCTTTCCCTCATTCTCCTTTATATGAGGCGGCCAGCATAGAAAAATCTCAGGGAGGGACCTATGGCGACATTATGCAAGAAATAGACAGGAGCGTGAAGAAGGTTTGGGAAGCTGTCATGGCTGCCAATGTCCAGAACAATACCGTCATCATCATCACCTCTGATAATGGTCCGGATGTGCAGGGAAGTACTGGAGGCCTTAGAGGGAGAAAACATGAAGTATTTGAAGGAGGAGTAAGAGTCCCCTTTATTATGTGGGCACCACGGTTGAGAACAGATAAACATCGTATAGATGAACCAGTAGCTTCCATTGATCTTTTCCCTACCATTATGGGGATGGTAGGAATCGCCAGCCCTTCTGATAGAATCATAGATGGAAAGAACCTTATGCCTTTGATTCTTGATCCCCAGACTACTTCTATAGGTAAGCGGAACATCTTCTATTTCTGGCAAGAGGAGCCTTTAGCCCTGAGAAATGGAGACCATAAATACCACTTGCCTCATAGGACAGGGCGAATTACCCGTGAGTACGCTATACTGGAAGACACCAAAGAAGGCCCCTTCCTGTTTAATATCTTGACTGATGCAGAGGAGGCGTACAATCTGGTAGATGTAGAGACTATTAAGGGAGAGGAAATGAAGAAACAAATAGAAGACTTTAAACAGACCCTGGGATCTGAAGCCAGAGGGTGGCTTCAGTAATTTACCAGTGCAAAGCAAATCATTAGGAATACC
>JBCBKZ010000414.1:0-5217 GCA_038520955.1 Bacteroidota bacterium
CATGGCCACATGCCTGAAAAATTGTGCTAAAACGCACTAGTTCTCAAATAACCTAGCTATCCAGAAAAATAAAACCAGAAGGAATTTTATGAAGAAAACTAGACGCTTACTGATATTGGTGTTCCTCTGCTCTTTGCTTGCACCAGTTGTAAACGCACAGGACCAACCCGTTGACGAAAGATTCAAGAATATCAAGGAGAAAGATAAAGACCAGATGCAAGACTATCTGGAAGGAGAATATCTTTTCCCTCCCCAACCCAGGAACAACTGGTCTTTGGGTATCAAAGGTGGGTTAGCTTACCAGTCTGCTGATGTAAAACCTCAACCTGGATTTGGATTCGCTGTTAGTGCCCGAAAAGCACTGGGTCATGCCTTTTCGCTACGTTTTGAGGCGGGCTTGGGTCAGACCATAGGATTAAACTATGGGGCTTCTCAGGGATATGCTAATCATGGGGATAATCCTTGGAATACTCTATACTTTCCTAATCAAGTAAATTCAATTGATGGGAGTGATGTACCGCCACAAGTATTCTATAACTATAGAATGAGATATGGTGATTTCTCCATTCAGGGTTTGGTCAACCTGAACAATATCAATTTCTACAAAGAGCAAAATAAGTGGAACATATACGCTGCGGGTGGTATCGGTTTCATGGGATATACAGTGGATGTGAATGCACTGGATGCTAATGGGAATCCTTATGACTTCAGTGGTATTGCCTCAGCAGTGGCTGATCCTAATGATGCTTTCAGCATCGGCGGTAATAAAAGAAATACACTTGATGAGCTCAGAAACCTGCTGGATGACTCTTATGAGACCAATGCTGAAGGCCATGGCGATGAGCAGGGATTCAAGATTGGTAATAGTAATTATGTAGTCAATCCTCTGTTGACAGGTGCATTAGGAGTTAGGTTCCGCGTAAACAGAAGAGTTGAGCTAGAGCTAGAACACCGTATCGCATGGTCAAATGATGATCTCCTGGATGGCCAAAGATGGTCAGAGCAAGGAGTAGGAGCTTTTGTAGGTAATAGCCGTACTGCCCTTACAAGGGATTTTGATAGCTATAGTACTACCACATTGGGAATTCACTTCCGTCTGGGACCTGGAGAAGAATCTCTATGGTGGAACAACCCATTAACTGAAGTATACAGTTCTGCCCGTGAAGCAGTAAACATAGTATCCAGACTAACGGATGATGCTGATGATGACGGAGTGCCTGATCTATATGATCTGGAGCCTGACACACCTGTAGGGATGATTGTAGATTCTCAAGGTAGAGTTCAGGATAGTGATGGTGATGGATACCCTGATAGCCAGGATGACCAGCCATACACACCTAAAGGTTGTGATGTAGATAACAAAGGGGTGGCGCTGGATTCTGACGCTGATGGAGTGCCTGACTGCTTCGACAAAGAGCCTGACTCAGCACCAGGTGTATTGGTAGATGCTAAAGGGATCACTATTCCTATCATCAATCCTGATACCCTACAGTTTGAAACACCTTGTATCCTGCCAGTAGTTTACTTTGAGCTGGACAAGGACGTAGTAGCTCCTCAGTTCTACCCTCAGTTGAACTACATCGCTCAGCTGATGAAGTCTGACAGCAAGCTAAAAATCAAAGCTACTGGTTTCTCTGACTCCAGAAGCTCTGATGACTACAACCTTCAGCTTTCCAAAAGAAGGGTAGATAATACGGTAAGCTTTATTGCGAATACATTCGGAATAGATCCTACCCGATTCGAGAAAGATTATAAGGGTGAGGCTAATGCAGTGATTCCAAATCTTCCTGCAAACAAGTCCAATCCTAAGCTGGAACCACTTCACTATGTGAACAGAAGGGTTGAATTTGACTGTGTGAAGTAATTTTCGATAAAAAATAACATCCAAAAAGGGCTGCTCATTGAGCAGCCCTTTTTGATTATAAGTAAGTGAATGTAAATTTGCCACATGAATCAAACCGTGTTGCTGGAAAATGACCTCCTACTGAAAGTTGCGAAGGGAGTTGAGGTGGACAGACCTCCTGTATGGATTATGCGCCAAGCTGGGAGATATCTCCCTGAATATATGGCTGTTCGTAAAAAAGCCGGGAGCTTTAGGGCTATGATAGAAAATCCAGAATTAGCTGCTGAAGTGACGCTCCAACCCATAGATTTAATAGGGGTAGATGCCGCTATAATCTTTTCTGATATATTGGTTATCCCGGAAGCTATAGGCCTTCCCTATGAAATGATTCCCGGTAAAGGTCCCTTTTTCCCAAATACCGTAAGGTCAGCTTCACAACTGAACAAGCTCCATTCTATAGCAGAAGAAAGTAATCTTGATGATACCTATGCTGCACTGAAACTGGTGAAGAAAGAACTGGCAGGAAGGGTGCCATTAATTGGATTTGCTGGAGCACCATGGACTATATTCTGTTATATGACAGAGGGTAGCGGTTCGAAAACATTCTCCGTCCCTAAATCCATCCTCTATCAAGACCCTGTTTTCTCACATAATTTACTGGAGAAAATTACAGAGGCCACTATTACCTATTTGAAAGGGCAAATAGCCGCCGGGGTAGACATTGTACAGATCTTTGATTCATGGGCTGGTATTCTACACAGGGAAACTTATATGGAGTTTGCTTTTCCGTATATCCAGCGCATTTGTGAAGAAATTCAGGGAGTCCCCAAAATCGTATTTGCTAAAGGCGCATTCTACGCCCTGGAAGAACTTGCTAAACTGGATTGTCAGGTAATCGGCCTGGACTGGCAAACTCAGCCTTCCTTTGCCTTAGACAGAGTATCAGAGCAAGCCCTACAAGGAAATTTGGACCCTTGTCTGGTCTACGCGCCTGATGACATCATAGTTGAAAAAACCGAGGCCCTCATCAGAAGCTTCCCTAAAGGAAGGCATATAGTTAATCTCGGGCACGGTATGTATCCTGATATGAAGCCTGAAAAGCTCAAATTACTGGTTCAGACAGTAAAACAATTTCGCTACGATTCGTAATAAGGAGTCGGACCTGATGAAAGTAGAAATTAAGAGGGATTGTAGGGCGGAGGTCTAAATTAGTATTTCTTTCAGGAGGTTTTTCAGTATGATTGCTGAGAAATTTCCTGCGTATCGGAACATAAGATATTCTTCCCATGAGTACTAGCACTAGGAATTCTGTAAAAGAACAAATTCACCACCTGCTCAAGTCGCGGATCTTAATGTTGGATGGTGCTATGGGAACCATGATCCAGCGCCATAAGCTTACTGAGGATGACTACAGAGGAGATAGGTTTAAGGACCACCCCGGCCAGCTGAAGGGAAATAATGACCTCCTTTCCATTACTCAACCTGAGATCATCAAGGATATTCATAGAGAATACCTGAATGCAGGAGCAGATATCATAGAGACCAATAGTTTCAGTAGCACCACCATCTCCATGGAGGACTATCAGATGGCGGATCTGGTGTATGAGCTGAACTATGAATCTGCCAAAATAGCCAAAGAAGTAGTAAACGAATTTAACCTTATAGATACGGAGCGTCCGAGGTTTGTGGCTGGAGCCATTGGCCCTACTAACCGGACGGCCTCTCTTTCGCCAGATGTGAATGATCCAGGTTTCAGGGCAGTTACCTTTGATGACCTAATGGAGGCCTATTATGATCAGGCAAAAGGGCTGATGGATGGAGGAGCAGATGTGTTGTTGGTAGAAACTGTGTTTGACACCCTAAACTGTAAAGCTGCGATTTATGCGATTGATAAGCTGGCAGCGGACAGAAATGAGCGTATCCCTATCATGGTGTCAGGAACCATAACAGATGCCAGTGGACGTACACTCTCGGGGCAGGTTACAGAAGCTTTCTGGGTTTCCATCTCCCATGCAGACCTATTGAGTGTAGGGTTGAACTGTGCACTTGGGGCTAAGCAGCTTAAGCAGTATGTAAAGGACCTTTCCCGTTTAGCCAACGTACCTGTAAGTGCTTATCCTAATGCGGGTCTGCCTAATGAGTTTGGACAGTATGATCAGACAGCTTATCAGATGGCTGAGTTGATCAGGCCATTTCTGGAAGAAGGGATAGTGAACATAGTAGGAGGATGCTGCGGAAGTACGCCTGACCATATTAAATCCATTGCAGAGGTTACAGCACAATACCAACCAAGAGTATCTCCTGATAGAAGTACACTGCCTAATCTAAGTGGTCTGGAACCCCTCATCATTAATGAGAATACTAACTATGTAAACGTAGGGGAGAGAACCAATGTAACAGGTTCAAGGAGGTTCGCTCGCCTCATTAAGGAGAATAAATACGAGGAAGCGTTATCTGTAGCTCGTCAACAAGTAGAGGGCGGGGCGCAGATCATAGATGTGAACATGGATGAGGGCATGCTTGACTCCAAAGCCGCCATGACCCGTTTCCTGAACTTGCTTGCAGCAGAACCGGATATAGCCAGGGTGCCTGTCATGATAGACTCTTCCAAGTGGGAGGTCATAGAAGCAGGACTTAAGTGTATTCAGGGGAAAGGCGTAGTGAACTCTATTTCTCTCAAGGAAGGAGAGGAGATTTTCATAGAGCAAGCTACCAAAATTAAGCGCTATGGGGCAGCCGTCATCGTAATGGCCTTTGATGAGACAGGGCAGGCAGATACTTACCAGAGAAAGACAGAGATATGTGAGCGTGCATATAACATTCTCACAAAGAAAGTAGGCTTTCATCCCTGGGACATCATTTTTGATCCTAACATCTTCGCGATAGCCACAGGGATAGAAGAGCATAATAATTATGCGGTAGATTTCATAGAAGCCACTCGGTGGATTAAGCAAAATCTACCGCATGCTCTTGTTAGTGGGGGAGTGAGTAATGTCTCTTTCTCCTTTAGAGGGAACAATGCTGTGAGAGAAGCTATCCATGCTGTATTCTTATACCATGCCATTAAGGCTGGTATGGACATGGGGATAGTGAACGCAGGTATGCTGCAGGTTTATGAGGATATCCCGGCAGATCTCCTTGAAAGGGTAGAGGATGTGGTTCTGAATAGAAGAGATGACGCTACCGAAAGGCTGGTAGACTTTGCAGATACGGTTAAGCAAAGTGGAAAAACCAGAACGGTAGACCTCTCATGGAGAGAAAAGCCGGTGAAAGAAAGACTCAGCCATGCCCTGGTTAACGGTATAATAGATTACATAGTAGAGGACACAGAGTTAGCCAGACAGTCTGTTAACAGACCGCTGGAAGTGATTGAA
>JBCBKZ010000415.1:0-5193 GCA_038520955.1 Bacteroidota bacterium
TAAGAGGTAAGGTAGAAAAGTAAACAGGGATATCCAGTTGAAAAGAATTCCCGCTCTGACAGCAGAACGTCTTACTTCAGGTAGGCAATAGTAGCCCCATTTCCATACTTAGCTGGGTCTGCATTCTCAAAATTGCTTACCTGCTCTTCAAATTCTAACATTTTCCGGATCTCTTTTCTTAGTACCCCTTCTCCCACTCCGTGGATAAATACCACAGAAGCACAGTGTTCCACTATGGCTTGAGAAACAGCTCGCCCAGCATGCTGTAATTGTATCTTGAGCATCTCAGATGGGGCTAGCTTATGGGGACGGGAAACCAGTTCTTCTATGTGTAGATCCACCTCTCTGGTTTTTCTGGCAGGTAGATCCTCTTTCTTAAACTTCACCCCTTCTTCCAGGACTGTTTCTTCTATGATAGACATCTTCTTTCTGAGAGAGAAGTCCCATCCTTTCTTTCCTACAGGAGAAAGGAAACGGGTAGTAGTTTTCAGGCTGTCCTTGGTCCAGGGGATCTGTTGGACCTCTAATTGATGAGGGTAGCCTGGCCCAGGCTTATAGGAAAGGAGTTGGAAATAAAATTCTTTGGTCTTAGAGACTTGGTCGTGGTTCAGGGTGCCTAATAACTGAACCTGTTGGGTTTTGAGTAATCCGTGAGCAGTTCCCTGGTGTTTGGACTTCCACTTAATGAAGCAGGTAAATAGAATATCTACCGGCTCAGGATTAAAGAGATAGATTTCATACTGAGTAGCATCTTCTTCCGGGCAAATGATCATGCTAAGTTCAAAGATGTTATGGATAGTAGAACTGGAAACGGTTTGTGTATTCTCATCTTCAGGCTTCTGATAGAATTTCTCCTCCTCGGCTACAGGGATGATCTCAGAAATATGGACTTCCATAGGGAAATCATCTCCCATATCTACTTCTACGTGTTGCTGATCTAGTAATCCGGAAATGACACCTTCCCCGGACTCGTGAAGAAACCTTACTCTTTGACCTACTCTGTATTTCATGAAAGGAAGTTTGTTAGGCTGGCAAATATACAGAACTATCCTGCATTAGACGGCCTTTTTAGACGGTTTGACGGGGGAAGCTATCATCTAATGAGTGAGTTCATAAAGGTTTCCCTTGATTTTTGTACCTTATGTAGAAGTAAAAGAGAATGTTCCTCTCTCTTTTGCAGTGCACAAGACTTAACTAGCTCCAGTTTATCTAATATGAAATTACTTTTACGCTTCCTCTTAGGGTTCGGAATACTCTTTTCTTCCCAAACTGTATACTCACAAGCAGTCATTGAGAAAGAAAACCTAAAGCATTTCCCCAAGAAAAATGACAGATATCCCTATGAAGGAATTGAGTATGATAATGAACTGGCGTATGTTACCCATCATCCCTCTCTGCAGCTTACTCCTTCCAGTTTCCTGACCATTTGGACACCTTCTAATAAGTCCTACAGGCACAGAATGGTCAAGAGGTATAATCTGGTGTTGGAGCAGGAGTGGGAGTCTCTCTTCAAAATGGAGTATGAGGAGGAAGTCCTTAATATGGCCAAAGTAGATACCCAGGTCGTAATCCTGACCTCCTACTTTGACAGACCTGCAAAGCAGCAAGTGGTGAAGGCCAGGTATATGGGACTTGAGAGTGGGATCATTCATGAAGAGAAGATCTTATTTATGGCTATGGATGCTCGCTCAGATAATGTCATCCATATGGCTATGAGCGCAGATTCATCCCGCTACCTGCTATATTACTATGATATGAAGGTAAAGCGGAAAAGAGCCTATGTAAATCATGACTTCTTACTCACTAATGAGTATCTCGGCCATAGGGCAGTGAAGGCTGATATGGTTCCTTTCGCTGTTTTTGATAAAGGTTTTGAGCGGGTATATGCTGATACCATGGACATTAACCTGGATAGAGATAAGCGCTCATTTAGCCTGGGATGCCAAATAGATCTCATGGGGAATGTCTATGCAACCATTTTTGAGAAACCTTCTAATCTTTCCATTGTCCAGTTTAGTGCGAGTACCCGAACAGAAAAAGAACTGACCTATTATGACTTTCCGGATTTCTGGTCTGAGAATGATATTTATCAGACGCATATGCCGGGGATCATAGGGGAAAATGGTCATGTATATATAGCTATTTCAGATAGAGAAAAGCTTAGAGGTAACTGGCATACACTGGGATTCAAAATACTTGATTTTGACTTTGAGAAAGAGGAAGTCGATACGGAAAGAAATGTACGTACTAACTCAACTGTCCACATTCAAGTTTCCAAAGCACGTGAAAAGTTCGGACTAAAGCCGGCAAAACGTTTTGATAAGTACATGATACTGGATATCAGGCTTATGGATGATCAAAGTATGTGGTTGGTAACCCAAAAAATTGAAGAAGAAAGACTCGTCTCTTCCTATACAGGTACCGCTGGTTTTCTTCCCAGAATGGGCATGCACCTTCAGGAAATCGTCCTTTTTGAATTTGATCCATTAGGGGAGTATCAGAGATCTATTGTCGTTCCTTCTCAGCAATACTCTTTTGCCTCCGAAACCCAACCCAGTCTCTTTTTCCATTTGACCCATGATAAGGAGAATAACAAATTCAAAATTCTCACAGAAGAGAAAGATGGAGAAAAGCTCAACCTATCGGAGAGGCTGTTCTATCGGGAGGTGGACTTAGCCACTTCAGAGGTGAGCGAAAGAAAGCTCATCTACAAAGGCAGACGCAATTTCCAGCTTTGGTATAAGTTCTATACCCTTTGGTTAAACCATAGCATTTTGGCTACCATGGTAGAAGAAGGCTATAGGGAAAAGGTATACCTGATGACCATAGACCTTAATGCTGAACCGGAGGATAAGAAGAAGAAAAAGAAAAATAACGAACAAGCCGCCAGACGCTAGTTAGGCTACTGTGCTGAGTCCGGCATACTTATGTGATTGGGTCTGATAATAGACTTTTATGCCTGTATGTTGGGGTAAGTCAAGTTTGGGATCTTCTTCCACCAGTTTGAAAGCAGCTTCTCTCGCCTTAGTCAGAAGCTCCTGATCATGTACGATGTTAGCAAGCTGAAACTCTGGCATCCCGCTTTGACGAGTACCTAGAAAATCACCAGGTCCTCTGATTTCCAGGTCTATTTCTGAAATTTTGAAACCATCCTGCGTTTCCGTCATAGCTCTGAGGCGTTTTCGGCCCTCAGCAGAGACTTTATTCCCTCGCATGAGCATACAGTAGGATTTAGCAGACCCTCTTCCCACACGGCCTCTTAGCTGATGCAGCTGGGATAGACCAAAACGTTCCGAATTCTCAATAACGATGACGGAGGCATTAGGTACATCTACGCCTACTTCTATGACAGTAGTAGAGACGAGTATATGGGTTTTATGATTCAAAAAGAGATTCATTTCCATCTCTTTTGCATCGGGTTTCATCCTACCATGAACTATGCCTACCTTATAGGGCCTAAAATGCTTTTCCAGTAGCTCATAGCCTTTAGTAACGGCTAGTAAGTCTGACTTGGCTGATTCTTCCACTAGCGGATATACCACATATATCTGCCTGCCTTCTTCTATCTGCTTCCGCATGAACCCAAACAGTTCCAGCCTCTTTGATTCTCCAAACACACGTGTGTCTATGGGTTTCCTTCCCGGTGGAAGTTCATCTATGACGGATACGTCTACATCTCCATACAGGGACATGGCTAAGGTCCTGGGGATAGGCGTAGCCGTCATGATCATGTTATGCGGATATGGGTCAGCCTTCTTCCAAAGTTTAGCCCTCTGCATCACCCCGAACTTATGCTGCTCATCTACCACCACCAGTCCCAGCCGTTGGAACTTCACGGGATCTTCTATCAGGGCGTGCGTACCTACTAAAATATCAGTCTCACCAGCCGCTAGTTTCTCCAATAACTCGGTTCGTTCCTTTTTGCGTTGACCACCTTTGATGAGGTCCACTGTCATGCCCAGCTTCTCCGCAAAAGCGGATAGCTTACGGTGATGCTGCTCTGCCAGAATAGCTGTGGGCGCCATCATGGCCGACTGGAAGCCGTTATCCTTAGCCATGAGCATGCACATAAAGGCTACCATGGTCTTTCCACTTCCTACATCTCCCTGAATGAGCCTGCTCATCTGCACATCTCTGGCAAGGTCTCGTCGGATCTCTCTCAGCACCCTTTTCTGGGCATCCGTCAGCTCGAAGGGGATATGCTCTTCAAAGAAGGTATTGAAGTAGTGGTCGATTTTGGTAAAAGGATGCGCCCGATTAATCTTCTTGGCATGTAGCCGCCTATTGGCTAGCATGAATTGGAAAAAGAAGAATTCTTCAAAGATGAACCTTTTCCTGGCGGAGGCACATTTGTTTAAATCTGCCGGGAAGTGGATATGTTGGTAAGCTTCTTTGCGAGAAATGAGTTGATGATCGGAGATAATATCATGAGAAAGGTTCTCCTGTATGTGTGGGAGCACCTGCAACATAAGCTGCTGCATAATGACCCTGAATCCTCTGGCATCCAGGCCTACTCTTCCCAGCTTTTCATTAGAAGGGTAGAAGGGCACTATGCTTCCAGTATGTACATAGCCTTCCGCATTGGATAGTCTGTCTATTTCCGGATGGGTGATCTGTATTCTGCCATTATACAACTGGGGCTTCCCAAAGATGGCGATCTCTTCTCCTATTTTCAGGCCTTTTGAGATCCACTTGATCCCTTGGAACCAGGTCAGTTCTATTTCTCCACTTTTATCAGAGAAGTAGGCCGTAAGAATGCCTCTACCTCTTTTACTCTTCTGCGTATCTATTTGGGTGATTTTCCCTACCAGAGAAACCTGGTATTCCTCCCCTGTGAGGGTAGAAATCTGACTGACTTTACTTCTGTCAACATACTTTCTGGGGAAGTACTCAAGCAGGTCGCCAAAGGTCCGGATGTTACATTCCTTGGCAAGCACCTCAGCTCTTACAGGGCCAACTTTTTTTAGGTAGGTAATGTCTGTCTTCCAAATAGGGTGCATCCCGGAATTTCCTTCTACTTTCTATTTCGATCAAAAGGGAAGTTACAAAAATGCCGGATAATGGGTGCTAGTGGCTCAAGCGTTTCTCTTTTCTGAGAATTTAGTTAGCCCTTTTCTGGCAACGGATTGGGGCTTCCCGGTATGTTATTAGGATGGACACCTTTTTTGAAAAAGAAAACCCAATCCGTTGCCA
>JBCBKZ010000416.1:0-5192 GCA_038520955.1 Bacteroidota bacterium
TTGCTCGCTCTTATCTAGTTGTCGCCTTATCCCTTCTTTTACTTCTTTCTACCCAGGTGTTTGGTCAACCTAGCGGTTTCGTAGATGAAGCCTTCGCTAGTGGGTTTGATGCTGCCATTGGAGTTACCTTTGATGCCAACGGCAGAATGTACGTCTGGGAAAAAGGAGGAATAGTTTGGATAGTAGAAAACGGACAGAAATCGTCTACACCCCTTATAGATATTAGTGAGGAGGTAGGCAACTGGAGAGACTTTGGTCTGGTAGGTTTTACCCTGGACCCTAATTTTCTTGAAAACGGACATATTTATCTCCTCTATACGGTAGATCTTCACTACCTAAAATACTTTGGTACACCCACTTACGACAGAAATACCAATGAGTACTTTAAAGCTACCATAGGGAGAATTACCAGATATACTGCCAAAGACTTCACCGGATTTAGAGAAGTTGATTATAGCAGTAGAAAAATATTGGTTGGAGAAACAGCAGAAACAGGATTCCCTTCCGTTCACCAAAGCCACGGCATTGGTGCCTTGGCTTTTGGGACGGATGGAACGCTCATGGCTACCTGTGGGGATGGTGCCAGTTATAGCGTTGTGGATGAAGGTTCAGCCAGTGGAACTTACTGGCAGCAAGCCATAGATGATAACATCATTCCTATCTCTCAAAATATTGGGGCGTACAGAGTCCAGATTGATAATTCTCTCGCAGGGAAACTGGTACGCCTGGATCCCGAAACAGGAAATGGCGTTCCTTCCAATCCCGACTTTGATCCGGCTAATCCCCGTTCTCCAGAGTCCAGAACCTGGGGAAGAGGCCTGAGAAATCCCTACCGTATGGACAAGAGACCTGGTACAGGGAGCCACAATCCAGAGGATGCAGATCCAGGATCCTTCTATATTGGGGACGTAGGTTGGGGAACCCGTGAAGAACTGAATGTTGCCAATAAAGCAGAAATGAATTTTGGATGGCCTAAGTGGGAAGGGATGACCTATAATCCAGGATACAATAGTGCTACCTACGAGCCAGCAGTACATGACAGACCTGTGTTAGACTGGAGAAGAGGTACGGCAAGAGGCTTGATTAATGGAAACATAGTAAATGTAGGAACTGCTCAATTACCGGGACCCAGTTTTACAGGAAACTGTGCCACAGGGGGAACCTGGTATTCCGGGGAAGACTTCCCTGATGATTACAAAGACACTTACTTCCTTGCAGATTACGGAGGAAGATGGATTTATAACTTTGGCTTTGACCAAAATGACAATCCTACTTTTAGTAGAGCATTTAAAACAAATGCAGGCCCTGTTACCGGATTGGCTACCAATCCTATATCAGGTGCTTTGTATTACGTAAACAGAGGAGCTACCGTACAGAAGATCTCGTATTCTCAGAATCAAAACCGTCAACCCGTTGCGGTTGTAACCTCCAGCCCACTGTACGGGGCATCCCCTCTGACTGTTTCCTTCATAGGATCGGGTTCCTACGACCCCGATAATGAGGACTTAACTTATTCCTGGAATTTCGGTGATGGGTCCCCTTTGAGCACTGAGGCTGATCCTACTCATATATTTACCGCAGCTGGGAATGGGCCAGAGACTTTTGAAGTTACGCTTACAGTGACTGATCTGGGAGGTAAATCCTCTTCCACCCCTGTATCAATATCATTAAATAATACGCCTCCTATCATTGCGAGTACCTCGTTGGATGGGATAGATACATATTCATTAAGTTCTCCCACTACCCTAAATCTTTCTGCGGTGGTGGTAGATCAGGAGCATCCTGATGCCCAACTCACTTACAGTTGGCAGACGGCACTCTTCCATAATGACCATTCTCACCCTGAGCCACCAGATACCAGAAAAGCTACTACCACCATCCTTTCTCCATTAGGATGTGATGGCGTTACGTACTGGTACAGAGTAAGCCTTACGGTTACTGACGGTGCAGGTTTATCTACGACCGTTTATAAAGACATTTATCCAGATTGTGGAAAAACAGAGCAGACCTTAACCTTCGCTCCAATAGCTGACAAAACCCTGTTGGAATCTGTGTTCAGGTTAAATGCTTCTGCCAGTTCCAATCTACCTGTCAATTACTATGTGGTAGAAGGACCAGCCACCATACTGGGAGATGAAATTACCCTTACCGGAGAATTAGGGAAGGTAACCATTAGGGCAGCCCAACATGGAGATGATACCTACAATCCTGCCAAGGCCGTAGACAGAAGTTTTCAGGTAGTCCCATTTGAGACTGGAAAGGGCTTAATCGGTACCTACTTTAACAATGTGGACTTTACTGCCCAGGCACTAGAGAGAACAGATGCTACCATAGACTTTGATTGGGGAAGTGGTTCTCCAGATCCGAGTATTGAGGCCAATACATTCTCCGTAAGATGGGAAGGGCAAGTATTACCCAGGTTTACTGAGACATATACCTTCTACACCACTTCAGATGATGGGGTTCGCCTTTGGATAGATGGGCAACTGATCATAGACATGTGGCAGGATCAGGGAGGCTTGACCCATAGTGGAACCATTGCCCTACAAGCAGGGAATAAGGTTCCCATCAGAATGGAATACTACGAAAATAGTGGAGCTGGTACTGCCAAATTGGAGTGGAGCAGTCTTAGACAAGACAGGGAGGTAATTCCATCTTCATATCTCTTCATTCCTGAAGCCCAAAAACAAGAGCAGACCATCACTTTTTCAGCAATAGAAGACCAGCTCACTACAGCAGATCCTATAGCTTTGGGAGCTACGGCTTCTTCTGGCCTACCAGTCTCCTATGAACTGATTACCGGACCAGCAGAGCTAAATGGAAATCTGTTGAGTTTTACAGGTACAGAAGGGCAGGTGATAGTGGAAGCTACTCAGGCTGGGGATGCAACCTACAAAGCTGCTTCTCCGGTAAGAAGGTCCTTTAATGTGAAAGCACCCGTTACTTCCTGTACAGCAGAAGGAAATATTTCTGCTACTTACTGGTATAATGTGGGGGGCGTAAGCATAGCTGATATTCCCGTCAACTCAGCTCCATCTGAACAACTCCTACTAACTTCCTTTGAAACAGCGCCAGATGCTGCGGATAACTATGGTGTGAGAGTTAGAGGATATATTTGTGCACCTTTCACCGGGAATTATACCTTCTGGATGGCCAGTGATGACAATGGGGAACTATGGTTGAGTACGGATGAAGATCCAGCCAACAAAACCAGAATTGCCTTTGTCCCCGGATGGACACCTTCCAGAGATTGGGATAAGTATAGTTCACAGCGCTCAGATCCACTAAGATTAGAAGAGGGAAAGACCTATTACATTGAGGCATTGATGAAAGAAGGAGGGGGAGGTGATAACCTGGCAGTAGGTTGGACACTTCCATCAGGTGCGCAGGAAAGGCCTATTCCGGGAACGTATCTGTCTCCATATGTGAGCAACGAGAAAATTCCTCAGTCCATCACATTTCCACCCATAGCGAATAAGGCTATCAGTTCACCTCCATTTAACGTGAGTGCTACTGCCAGCTCTGATTTGACAGTCAGCTATTCTATAAAGTCAGGCCCTGCCAGCGTAGCTGGAAACATAATCACCTTAGACGGGACTACTGGAACAGTAGTGGTAGAAGCCACCCAAGCAGGTAATAGTCTATTTGATCCGGCTCCTCCAGTTACCCAAAGCTTTAAAGTCGAAGAAGCTACCCTATGTGATGCAGATGGGATGATCTATCAGGAAATCTGGGAAGAGATAGGAGGAGGAAATAGCATAAGTGATATTCCTGTAAATACGCTGCCTAATAAGACCAATATGTTGGCCATATTCGAGGCTGAGCCTAATGCAGGCGAAGCATTCGGAACCAGAATCAGTGGATTTATTTGCCCACCGATGTCAGGAAACTATACTTTCTATATTGCCAGTGACGACAACGGAGAGCTGTGGTTAAGTTCAGATGAATCCACCACCAACAAGAGAAGAATTGCCAGTGTACCTGGTTGGACCGCCTACAGAGAATGGGACAAGTTCCCTGACCAAAGTTCAGGTGCGATTGAGCTGGTAGCTGGTAAGCGTTACTACATAGAAGCCCTGATGAAGGAAGGAGCAGGAGGGGATAACCTCTCTGTAGGATGGAGGATGCCTGATGGAGCAGAAGAATTTCCTATCTCAGGTATACACCTTTCTCCGGCTGTAGATGTAGGAAAACAACCGCAGACCATCAGTTTCCAACCTATCCCCAATAAAACCGTTGGTGATCCTGACTTTGACCTGGTAGCCTCTGCTTCTTCCGGACTGCCTGTAACTTTTGAGGTTGTATCTGGACCTGTTACACTTGATGGAAATACGGTCAGCCTGACTGGTGCTGGATTAGTAAAGATCAAAGCTGTCCAAGCAGGAGATGATGACTTTAATCCCGCAGAAGCCCTACAAGAGTTTGTGGTATTTGGAGATGGGGATAACGGATGTAGTGGTACGGGTTCTATCACCATGGATAGATGGAGTAATGTACCAGGCCAGGAAATAGGAGATATTCCTGTAAATACCACACCCAGTTCGTCTGCTAACATTAGTATCTTTGAAATCGAGCCTGATTTGGCAGATGAATATGCTACCAGAATCAGAGGATACATTTGTCCTCCTGCTACAGGAAGCTATACCTTCTGGATAGCTTCAGATGACCATGGTGAGCTATGGCTAAGTACTGACGATAATCCTACTAACAAGAGGAAGATAGCCCATGTCTTTGGCTGGACACCTTACAGAACCTGGGACTTTAGAACTTCTCAACAATCTGTAGCCATTACGCTACTGGAAGGCCAGAAGTACTATGTGGAAGCCCTGCAGAAAGAAGGAGGAGGGGGAGATAATCTCTCCGTAGGATGGGAACTGCCTGATGGAACGTTGGAAAGACCTATTCCAGGACTGAGGTTGATACCATTTAATGCTGTTTCTACTCAGCAAGGATTCACTTCTGTAGGAGAAAGCCAGATTTTACCTGACTTCGCGGTAAGCGTATATCCTAATCCTTCTAAAGGGACCATTTACCTTGACTGGGATGGACTTCAGCAAGCCCCTGAAAGTTATGAGGTCAGACTATGTGATATGCAGGGAAGATGTTTGAAAGAACTAAGTCTTCCAGTAGAAGGGGCACAGATTGAAGTGAACGATTTGGCAAACGGTATTTACCAGGTACTCATAACAGCC
>JBCBKZ010000417.1:0-5182 GCA_038520955.1 Bacteroidota bacterium
CTAGACTATTAAATATATAGGAAATATTTTTCTCAAAAAAGTTGTCGACTCTATTTGCTGGAAATTAGGTAAATCCTACTATTTCTGATATTCGAAATCTTAACCTTTTCTGGATTAGCTCAATTAGTGTTTTTAGGTTATTTCGAAAATGTCTACTATTCTGAAAATACCAGTAGCTCATAGTCCATTTCCAGACAGGAAAGTACAGGTTGCAGCTGGAACCTTTGCTCCTGTATTTTAAGTAAAACGCTCACTATTTCATGAGGATACGCAAACTAAAAGTATTCTCTGATTGATAAGCCAGTTCTTTGGACTTTCACACACTCGCACAAGAAATGATATCCTGAAGAAAATATGGAGGTAAAGACATTTAAACACGTATCCTATTTATGGGATCTAACAGAAGCTAATGAATTTCTTAATGATGAGGTTGGTTCGTTTCTGTACCGCTCTAATAAGTTGGGCGAAGATTTAAGGATTACTAACTATGGGGGAGGAAACACCTCTTGCAAAACCATAGAGAAAGATCCTTTGACTGGAGAGGAAGTGGAAGTAATGTGGGTGAAAGGATCTGGTGGAGATATAGGTACTTTGACCAGGCAAGGGATAGCTGGTCTGTATACCAGTAAGCTGAGAAACCTCAAGAATGTATATAGAGGACTAGAGTATGAAGATGAAATAGTGCCGCTGTACTACCATTGTTTATATGACCTGGAAAGTAGGGCCCCATCTATAGATACAGCACTTCACGGATTATTACCCTTTAGACATATAGACCACTTGCATCCTGACGCACTCATTGCCATAGCAGCGGCTGAAGATGGGAAAGCCATTACTAAAGAGATATGGGGTGATAAGATGGGATGGGTACCATGGCAAAGGCCGGGCTTTGAGCTGGGGCTTCAATTGGAGAAATGCCTGGAAGAAAATCCTGGGATCAGAGGCATAGTCCTGGGTGGACATGGCTTATTTACCTGGGGAGATACTTCTTATGAGTGTTACCTAAACAGCCTGGAGGTAATAGAGACTGCTTCTGAGTATATAACGGCACATGAGGGAAAAGACAGACCCGTATTTGGAGGAGCTAATATAGTGAGTTTGTCTAAAGAACACAGACTTTCTCAGGCAGCCAAACTAGCGCCAATTCTAAGGGGATTATGCTCCAGTGAAAATAGCATGATAGGCCATTTCACAGATGATGAGCGCATACTACAGTTCACCAATAGCCGGGACCTGGCTAAGCTGGCACCCTTGGGGACTTCTTGTCCAGACCATTTCCTGAGAACTAAAATAAAACCACTGGTATTAGATCTACCCAAGGATGCTGATCTTTGCCAGCCACTACAAATTGCAGCTCAGGTAAGCCAGCAGTTTGATGCCTACCGTAAGGATTACGCAGATTACTATGAGGCTTGCAAACATCCCAATAGTCCTCCTATGCGGGATCCCAATCCTGTGGTGATTCTTTATCCTGGTGTGGGCATGTTTACCTTCGCTAAAAACAAACAGACGGCTAGAGTAGCTGCCGAGTTTTACACTAATGCGATCAACGTCATGAGGGGGGCGGAAGCCATTTCTTCCTACACAGCTCTTCCCCGTCAGGAGGCATTCAACATAGAATACTGGTTACTGGAAGAAGCAAAACTGAAGCGCCAACCACCCGAGAAACCCCTATCCCGAAAAGTAGCGCTAATAACAGGAGCAGGAGGGGGAATAGGTAAAGCCATAGCCGATAAATTAGCGTCAGAAGGAGCAAGTGTAGTATTGACGGATGTAGTGGAAGATAGGTTGGTATCTGCTAACGCTACTTTTGGAAGGGATGTATCTGCTTATTCGGTTTGTGATGTGAGAAAGAAGGAAGAGGTAGAAAAGTCCTTTGCTAAGGCTTGTCTTACATTTGGAGGCGTAGATATTGTCGTCCACTCTGCGGGTTTGGCTATTTCCAAGCCTTTGGAAGAACATACAGAAGCGGACTGGGATCTCTTACAGGACGTGCTGGTAAAAGGGCAGTTTTTCCTGGATCAGCAAGCTGCTTTTGTCATGCGTACCCAAGGCACAGGTGGGAATATCGTACATATAGCTTCAAAGAATGGACTTTTTGCTGGACCTAATAACGTAGGGTATGGGACTGCCAAAGCTGCTCAGCAGCATATGACACGCCTACTGGCAGCTGAACTGGGGAAGGATAAAATCAGAGTAAATACGGTAAACCCGGATGGGGTAATTGTAGGTAGCAAGATTTGGGAAGGCGAATGGGCAGAAGGCAGGGCTAAAGCTTACGGAATAACAGTAGAAGAGCTGCCTGCTCATTATGCCAAAAGGAACCTGCTACATGAAATCATCCACCCTGAGGACATAGCGAATGCAGTTTTTGCGCTAGTGGCTATCTTGAATAAGTCTACCGGAAATACCATCAATGTGGATGGAGGTATGGCTGTTTCGTTTAGTAGGTAAGGTACACGAATACATTAGGTAGGCCTTAAGCGGGCATTATTGACTTTGATAAAATAAGCGACCCACTGTAGGGGGGGATTTATCCGCCCATTAAAGCGTACGGCAGCTGAAGCAGTCAGTCCATTTTTGGCTTTGAGCCACTATTTGAATGGTGGGAAACATGGGATGCTTAAATAGTCAAACCTAATCATGTCAGACATATTTTGAGAGACAATTTTTGGGAGGGAGTGTGGTGCGTCCTCCCTGTCTCGTCTCAAAACCACTCTTTGAAAAACTGGGACAACTAAAAGGATTATGAATATCTACGAAAGCTTAATCGCAGCTGCTAATAAGGAGGAACAAGCCCATCACAATAGGCAGTTTGGTACCCTATCTGAAGACTTAGCACACCAAGGCATAGAAATAGCCTCCGTCCTGGAGAAACTAAGGAGTTTCCAAGTGGCTATTCCCAGCTGGGCCCTGGGAGCAGGAGGGACTCGTTTTGGGCGGTTTAGCATAGGGGGAGAACCTAAGAACTTATCCGAGAAAATTGCTGATGTAGGATTGCTACATGCCTTAACCCAATCAGCAGGAAGTATTTCCCTACACATCCCATGGGACATTCCTCAGGATGCTACTGCCATAAAGGATTTTGCTAATGGTCAGGGTATACAGTTTGACGCTGTGAACTCCAATACCTTTCAGGATCAAGCTTCTCAGACCCAGTCTTACAAATTCGGTTCTCTTTGCCATACTGACCCACAGGTACGTGCCTTGGCAGTAGCCCATAATAAGGAGGTGATAGATACGGGCGTTTCTTTGGGATCAGAGAGCCTTACTGTTTGGCTGGCTGATGGGTCTTCCTTTCCTGGCCAACTTAACTTTCGGAAAGCCCTTGAGTGCACCCTGCAAAGTCTTCAGGAGATTTATGCCTACTTACCTGAGAATTGGAAGATGTTCATAGAGTATAAACCCTATGAGCCTAATTTCTATAGTACGGTTATACAGGATTGGGGGACCTCCCATATGTTAGCTGAGGCTTGTGGGCCTAAGGCATTCAGTCTGGTAGATCTTGGGCACCACCTTCCGAATACGAACATAGAGCAAATCGTGGCTACCCTTCTCTGGAAAGGGAAACTCGGGGGCTTCCACTTTAATGACAGTAAGTATGGGGATGATGACCTTACAGTAGGATCTATTAAGCCTTATCAACTCTTTCTGATCTTTCAGGAGCTGGTATATGGCATGGACGAAAATGTCAGTGGGAATCCGCCCATCTCCTGGATGATAGATGCCAGTCATAATATGAAAGACCCCTTGGAGGATCTCATCCAGAGTTTAGAGGCTATCAGAATAGCTTATGTTCAAGCTCTCCTAATAGATCAGGCGGCACTGGAAGAAGCCCGAAATAGCAATGACGTAACTATGGCCCAGGAAATTCTCCAGCATGCATATAGGACAGATGTACGCCCAATTATACGAGAAGCCAGACGCCAATCGGGAGGTGCTATTTATCCATTGAAACTTTATAGACAAGCAGGGATCAGGGAAAATCTGATTAAGGAAAGAGGGGTGGAAACCGTAGCTACGGGCCTATGAGAAAAGTTGGGGCCATATTTGACATTGGGAAAACCAATAAGAAGTTTTTTCTCTTTGACGCGAGTTATGAAGAAGTATACAGAAAGATCGTACGCTTCCCTGAGATAGAAGATGATGATGGCTTCCCTTGCGATGACCTGCCAGCTATTACTCGCTGGATGCAGGAGACCCTGGGAGAAGCTTTCAAGCTGCCAGAATTTGATATACAGTATCTAAATTTCTCAGGGCACGGAGCCAGCCTGGTTCATGTAGATGAGAAGGGGCAATTAGTTACGCCCTTCTATAGCTACCTAAAACCTTTTCCTGATGAATTGACGGGGAACTTATTTGATCAATATGGACCTGAAGAACAATTTCTCAGGGAGACAGCTTCCCCCTCTTTGGGGATGTTAAATTCAGGCTTACAGCTATACTGGTTGAAGTATCAAAAACCGGAAGAATATGGCCAGGTAAAATGGTCCCTCCATTTCCCACAATATTTGAGCTATTTGTTTACTGGAATTCCCGTCAGCGATTATACATCCATAGGATGTCATACCATGCTATGGGACTATTCCAAGATGGATTACCATCAGTGGGTCTATCATGAAGGCCTGAATGAGAAATTGGCGCCTATTCATTCGTCCACCACGGTCTTCCCAACTAGCATCCATGGAAAGGAGATAGCTGTAGGAGTGGGCATACACGACAGTTCTGCAGCGGTATTACCCTACAAAAACCTGGCTGATTCTCCATTTGTGATCTTATCTACCGGAACCTGGAGCATCAGTTTAAACCCCTTTAATAAGGCTTCCCTGAGCCAGGAAGAATTAGCGCATGACTGCTTACTCTTTTTAAATGAAAAGGGAGAAACGGTCAAAGCTGCCAGGCTATTTTTAGGGAATGAATACAAACATTGGGTGGAAGAGTTAGCTAACTATTTTGGTGTAGCCAGAGAGAGACATAGAAATGTGTCAGCTGACCCTGTAATATTAGCACAGTTGCAAACCCTTCCTCCTCAATGTTTCCAGTGGGTATCCTTACTAGAAGCTTTTCCTTCAGCGGAGAAAACCCAAATAGACATTTTTGATAGCTATGAGATGGCTTATCATAAACTCATGCAGGAGTTAACACTTCTACAGCTTCGTTCGCTTGAGTATGCCCTTGGGAA
>JBCBKZ010000418.1:0-5181 GCA_038520955.1 Bacteroidota bacterium
AACGAAGGTCAGATCAGTCGCAAGGACCTCTACATCAAGGATGGAATCATTGAACAGATAGGGGATGATCTCAGCCTGCCTGCAAAATGAAAATAGAATGTTTTCTGGACGAAGAAGATTTTTTGACTTATCAGCTGTTTGCAGCTTCTAAATCTGAAAGGATCAAAAAGAAGAGAAAGATTTCCTGGATACTAACGACTTCTTTCTTTCTAAGTTTGAGCCTTTTGTTTTACGTCACCTCATTTGAATTTTTACCTTCCTATTTTCTCGTTTTAGGAGTAGTAAACTTATGTTTGTATCCATTGTATTCAAGGCGGAGGTATAAAAAACACTACCAAAAGTTTATTAAAGAAAATCGCCAGGGCGTGATAGGAAAAATGGCGGAAATAACTTTTTCGCAGGATTTCATTAGGGAGAAAAGTGAATTGGGGGAAAGCAAACTTAACACATCAGAGCTGGAGCAGATAAATGAAATAGGTTCTCATTACTTTTTCAAAATGAATACAGGCCATTCTTTTCTCATCAATAAGGCGAGATTAGCTAATCCGGAAGAGTTTCAGACTTATTTGGAAACTCTAACTAACACGTTAAACCTCCCTTATCATCAAGAGCTGGATTGGAAATGGACATGATCTCATACACTTAAGTTAGCACCCTTGAACACATCATCTCCTAAATTAATCGCCATAGCTGGAAATATAGGGGCAGGTAAGACTACCCTGGTAAGTCTGTTATCCAAACAGTTTGGGTGGAAGGCTCATTTTGAAGCGGTAGATGAAAACCCCTATCTGGAAGATTTCTACAAGGATATGCCCAGATGGGCCTTTCCCACACAGATATATTTTCTTCAAAGTCGCTTCACACAGATGTTGGAACTTCACCAACTGGAAGAGACCCTGATTCAGGACAGGACCATTTATGAAGATGCTCTCATCTTCGCGAGAAACCTCCATCAGAGTGCAATCATGTCTGACAGGGATTATGATACCTACCTCAGGCTATTCAGGGGAATAAAGGAAATGATAAGAAAGCCTGACCTGTTGATTTATCTGAAGGCAAGCATCCCTACACTGATCAAGCAAATAGGTAATAGGGGCCGGGAGTATGAATCCAACATCAGCCTCAAGTATCTCAATGACCTGAACAGCCATTACGAAGAATGGATAGAGAGTTATGATGAGGGAGAACTCCTTATCCTTGACGGAGATAAACTGGATTTAGTTAATAGTCCGGAAGACCTGGGATACATATACCAAAGGATACAGGAGAAGCTAGGGAACAATCTATTTGGAAGTACCTCCTGAAAAGGCCTACTCAGTAACAGTTATCTTATTCCCATCCTTAATGACGTTCAACTGGGTTAAGTCAGCTTCGGCTGGCCCAAGAAGGACTTTTCCTTCCCTGTCGAACTTGGAAAAATGGCATGTACAAATAAACTCTGAATCAGCATAGTCCCAATCATGTGTACAGCCATTATGTGGACATTCACTATCAAGGGCAGTGATAGTCCCCGCTACATTTAACAAAAGTATGTCTTCGCTGGGATGGAGAAGCCATCCGTCATCCTGGGTTAAGGCCCTAAAATCAAAATTTGTAAGTGAGAAGGTAGTCAATACTTTAGGAGCCTCTTCAGAGGGTGGTTCTTCTCCTGACGGTTCCTCTTCAAAAGGTTCTTCCTCTGGTGGATTCTCTTCTAGAGGAAGGGGCGGATTTACTTGTTCCTTATCATAAGTACAACTGTCAAGAGATAAGCCTAAACTAGCAAGCAGAGCACTAGCCCCTATCTGATTGACAAAGTCTTTCCGTTCCATATGATCAGAATGTGCAGGCGGTTGATTTACCTACCATAAGATAGCATTCGCAGCCAAACCCTTTCCCTAAAAGTAGAAAGTTAATATTGAGATAAAACTGCGGCTACATTTGAGAGCACATGATGTAGGGACGAATTGGAAGTAGGAACCCCTAGCTAAATATACTTACGGTATCTCCGTCCTGTTCTACGGTCAACTTGGTTAGGCCTCTGCTGGCAGGACCACTTATCAAACTGCCATCAGCCTGGAACCTTGAGAAATGGCAGTTGCAGGTGAAGGTGGAGTTGCTGTAGCCCCATTCACGGGTGCATCCCGAGTGTGGGCATGAACTGGAGTAGGCACTAATCACGCCTCCTATGTTTACCAGAAGAATATTCTCCGAAGGATGGAGCAACCATCCATCATCAGTGGCCAAAGCGGTAAAAACGCCTGAGGTAATGGAGAAGCTTGCTAAGGCTGGAGTGGGTACATCCGGATCCTGACCTGCTTCCTGCTCATAGGTACAACTTTCTAAGGAGACCCCCAGACTACTAATGAGAGCGGCAGCTCCCAGTCTATTGACAAATTCTTTCCTTTTCATGAATAATCCTGGCTTGTAATGGACGTATGTACAAAATAAACTTAAATCCGAGAATACCCTATTTCGTAAAATAAGAAAGGGCCATCTCATGTACTGAAATGACCCTCTTTTATGTTAAAAACCTTTCGGTTAAAAGCTCATAAATACATCCTTGATGATATCACAGCATGTATGCATTTCGGCCTCAGTTATGATGAGAGGCGGGGCAAATCTGATGATATTTCCGTGTGTAGGCTTAGCTAGCAGTCCTTTTTCTTTTAAGGCCAGACAGATGTTCCAGGCTGTCTCACTGTCTGGACTATCATTGATAACTACAGCGTTAAGCAGACCTTTTCCTCTTACCAAGGTGATCAGGTCAGGACGCTCAGCCTTGAGGGCTTCCATTCTTTCTCTGAATACTATTCCCATTTCCTGTGCATTATCAGCCAGGTTCTCTTCAAGAATCACTTCAAGCGCGGCTTTAGCCACAGCACATGCTAGTGGATTTCCCCCATAGGTAGAACCATGTTCTCCCGGCTTAATGGACAGCATGATATCATTATCAGCCAGAATAGCTGATACGGGTAATACGCCTCCTGAAAGCGCTTTCCCGAGGATCAGGATATCCGGTTTCACGCCCTCGTACTCACAGCATAGCATTCTTCCAGTTCTGGCCAGTCCGGTTTGTACCTCATCTGCTATGAAGAGAACATTCTTAGCATGACATAAGTCTAATGCCTTTTTCAGATACCCATCATCTGGAACTACTACACCGGCTTCCCCTTGAATAGGCTCTACCATGAATCCCGCCACATTAGGATCTTCCAACGCTTTCTCCAGGGCAGGAAGGTCATTATAGGGAATCAATTCATATCCGGGCATATAGGGCCCAAACCCCTTATAACTACTTGGATCAGTAGAAGAAGAAATGGCAGCCAGGGTTCTTCCCCAGAAGTTTCCTTCTACAAAAATGATCTTAGCCTCGTTTTCTGGAATTCCTTTCACTGAATACCCCCATTTTCTACACAGCTTTAAGGCTGTTTCTCCGCCTTCAACTCCCGTATTCATAGGAAGGACCTTATCATACCCCAGCAACTCTGTGATGTACTGCTCGTAAGGGCCTAACATATCATTGTAAAATGCTCTTGAGGTAAGGGTAAGGGTCTGGGCCTGCTTAGTCAGGGCTTCCAAAATCTTGGGATGACAGTGCCCCTGATTAACTGCACTGTAGGCAGAAAGAAAATCGTAGTATTTGTTTCCCTCAGGATCCCACATGAAAATACCTTCTCCACGTGAAAGGACTACAGGCAAAGGATGGTAGTTATGAGCACCGTACTTATCTTCCAGCCTCATGGCTTCCTGACTACTTACGGTTGAGGGTGTTTTGATCATATATTCCAGAAGTTGAATAATTAATTAGCTAATTTTATAAAGATATAGAGAATGTAGGTAATGTCAGAACAGCAAATCGAAAATTCCTGCAATTTATCCCTGATTTTATCCAGCAAGCTCCCTAAACTGATCGAAATGGTGCTTATGATGCCCTGCAATCATGTAAAAGAGAGATCTCACAGAGGCTGGATTATCACTGGCCGTCCCTAATTTCATGACACTATTTTCTTTCAGGTTTTCTCCCTGAGCTAGCGTACTCATCCTTACTGCCTTCATTTCGGCCATCAATCCCTTGGTAGAAGAAAAGCTAAACTGCCCCTCATTGACAAAGGCATCCTGATCAAATCCAGGTAAAGGAGTGGTATCTCCTCTGGAGATTCTCATAGCTCTGTAAGAGAACACCCTTTCTGTATCTACTAAATGCCCAACGATCTGGGCCACTGTCCACTTTCCAGGTGCTATGGGCTTAGCCCAGAAGTTATCCGACTTATCAGCCAACCAGCTATAGTCTGCTAACTGCTCTTTAAGTACTTCCATGACCGGCTGATCTTCTACAAGGCCTATATAGTTGGCGTAGAAAGGAGCGTATTCTGCTTCGGAAGGTATCCCAAAATCTGTTTTCATAGGAGATAATCTGTTATGTAGTTCTTTTACTCTAAGGGTAAAGGCAAACTCATTTTTCTCATTGGCTTGATAGGACTCTACTCGGGTGGTGGCCCATGCAGCAGGATTAGGCAGGGAGAAAAACACATCTCCTTCCACTTCCGCATGCACAAGGGTCTCAAACACCTTATGTACGTAACCCTTTTCAAAAGCTTCTTCAAACAAGCGTGCCCCTCCTATGATAAATGCCTCAGGTTCAGTACAAGCATTTATGGCTTCATCCAATGAGCGGAATACCTCATATCCTTCAGCCTCCAAGGGCATGGTGCGACTAATCACTATGTTTCTTCTTTTAGGGAGAGGTTTACCCAGAGATTCAAAGGTTTTTCTACCCATAATGATGGGTTTTCCCAGGGTAGTTCTCTTGAACATTTTCAAATCATCTGACAGTCTCCAGGGAATATCATTATTTTTGCCCAGTACCTGATTTTCAGAAATCGCGTAAATTGCGGAAATAGTATGCAACATTTAGTAAGCGTTGAGTCACCTTACGGTAATATTACACATAAAAATGCTGCTATGAAGAGCCTGAGAGGCCTTTTTTATGGGGGATTTTTATTCCTCTTGCTTTCTTGTTCAAATGAGGACCGACCTTCATGGGTGTTAGGACATGACCAAATGGTGGAAATCATGAAAGAGTTTTACCTGGCAGACGCTATTGTACAGGAACATAAGGGAGATCTGGAGACAAAGAGGAAGTATAGGGAAAAGCTCCATAATGGAATTCTGGAGCTGTATGAGCTTGAAAGAGAAGAC
>JBCBKZ010000419.1:0-5179 GCA_038520955.1 Bacteroidota bacterium
GCTCCTTGTTGATCTAGTGAGAGGGTTTGTTGGTCGATTTATGGGAAGCGCAGCTTTTCGCACTAGGGGAGTTTTCTTCAAAATTGAGTATAAAGAGGGTATTGGATAATCCTTATTATTTCCAATCTATAAGCCTAAACCAGAAAAATGTCTCCTCTTGGGAGGAGATTTAGAGGTGGGTTACGAAACCTAGTCTTTTTGCTCATGAGATAAGCTGGTATGTGTAGCAGGGGTAATATACATCTTATTAGCCACCTAACCCACCCCTACGCCCCTCCCAAGAGGGGAAATATATAGCGGGATAAAAAATCCCAAAACCCTAACATAATTGTCCTTACACAGACTTACTCCTCCCCTCGCATAGCTCCCTCTGAGTCTTCTTTTTTCTCTTCTTTCTCAAGCAGAGCTTCTATTCTATTCAACTTCTTATGAAGGATATCTACCTGGGCTTTCATGCCCTCTTTCTCTTCCATGAGCTGATTGATCAATTGTTGTTGCTCTTGCATGCCTTTGACAAGGACAGGTACCAGCTCCGCATAGTTAAGCCCCATAAGTTCTTTCTTCTTTTCAGGCACCTCCACTACTTCAGGAATTACCTTCAATACTTCCTGGGCTATCAGGCCAAGTCGCATTTGGGCATCCTCCTCCTTCTTCCACGTATAGGAAACGGGTCGGAGCTGTGTGATTTCTTTCAGGCCATACCCAAGGTCTTGTATGTTTTTCTTGGCCCTTATGTCTGAAGTACTGATGGCCCCATTAGCGGTGTAAATAGCCCTCCAGCGCTTGCCAAAGTTTCCAAGATCTTTCTTATTGGTTTCATCAGGGATCATAGTCCCTCCAAACATATGCCACTCCCTTCCTTCCATATTATAGTAGACGATGCCATCTTTATTCATGGCTTCCTGAATCTTCTTCCCTACCTTAATGTAATGTGCGAAGCCCTCATTCTGGATCTTTAGCCTACCTGAATTTATGAAGGCATCTCCCTCTACATGGAGTTTTTCCTGTGGACTTTGAGTCCCTATGCCTACCCTGTTATCATTTCCGCTAATCACCAGGGTATTATCATCCAGGTTGAGGTCGAAGTTGTTATGGGAAACTCTCCTGTTTCCGGTAAGGGTCCCGTTAGTGGTAAAGAAGGATTCTGATGATTTGCTAGCTAGTTCTGCCAGAGCTGTTTCCACATCTTCTCCTGCAAAATTGTCTCCTGGATCAGTAATATCTATCTCCACGGCCATTGTACTTCCTCCAGTAGAAATAGGCGAATTATTGGTCAGGGTAAGCATATCAGATGGCCGAATTTTCCTCAGGTTACCGTAGGCATCTGTAGTTACCAGCATGTCGGATTTCGATCCGTTGGCCATGCTTCTCACTCTGAGGTCTCCCATGATATCCAGTCGGGCGGAAGGAGAAGGGGTTCCTAAGCCGATCTTATCTGCGGAAGCGTCTACGACTAGCAGGTTTGGATCATTATTCCCTTTAATGGAGAAATCTATGTCAAGCCCATCCTGGTTGAAGACAGTCGTATTGGGCATGAGGCTTAGCCTATCTTGCTTCCCTACTCCATCATTACTGAAGGACAGGGGATTTCCCCCTAGTACGACCCGTCTTGCAGACGTAATGGCCTGATCTTCCGTAGCAAACACCTTGGAGAGACCGGGCAGATCTATGCTATTGCCACCTGAGATGGTGAGCCTATTACCGGTTAGTGCCAGGGTTTGGTTTCCCGAGCCGGGACCACCTGATCCAACAACTCTGGCCAAACTCATTTTGCGTAGGTTCCCATTTTCATCCGCAGTTACCAGGCTGTCTGTGGTAGAGCCACTAGGAAGGAGCCTGATTCTGGTTAGCCCATTTATATCCAGGGTTTGGGTGGGGTAATTGGTCCCAATACCTACATTCCCCATGAGGTAAGCATTATCCGTATTGGAAGTAGCGGGCCTATTGGTGCTGATGGCATACCAGGGAGAACTTGCCCCAGAAACGCTAGCTCCGCTCGAGCCACTGGTAGAGAGAAAGCGGAGAGGTAAGTACCGTAGAATCCCTAGTGCAGGGTCTACCACCACTACAGCGGTATCTCCAGCCTGCTGTAATCGGAGTTTTTCCAGTCGGATAGGGTCCGGATTTAACACGTTAATGTCTGGAATGATGTGTAAGGGGTGGGTAGGATTACGGGTTCCTATCCCTGTGTTCTGTGCATATACCTGAGAAACACACAAACCAACCAACAGAAATGATAGACGAAAATAGATGGTATGCCACATAAGCTAAGCTTGGGTAACGGTTAGCAGAGGATGCGTGGCCAAATGATGGTAAAAGTGGCGTTAAAGGGGGAGCTTACAAAAGGGAAAGAAGGGGCTTTCTTTCATGGACTGGAAAATTAAGGTCGGGATAAATATAGGTAATCCCATAAAGCCATAAGCGCGGAGTTAACCCCCCGCGCTTATGGATTGGTATCATAATGATTTGTGCTTTCTTAGCACTTATCCCATAATTCTTCCAGATTATATTCTTTGCCGGTTTTGAGGTCGTAGATGATGTAGGTATTCATGTCCACCGCCATTTCCAGTTTCTTATCAATCACTTTCCCCAAAGCGGGTGCATATACCAACCCACTGGAAGTATCTTCTATTACATGCTCAACAGTAAGCTTCAGCATACGTGGTTCTTCCTTGGTGAGAAGGTTAGGCATGGCAGAACTCTTTACCTTGGCTACCATATACTTGTCTATCTTCACCATAAACTGATCTAGTCTGTCCTGATCTGTATCAGTAGTGGGCGCATTGATGATCCACAGGGAGAAGAAGAATACCAGCAAACTTTTCATAGCCTTAGTTTTTCTAAAAGATAATAGAAGTATTAACCAACATCAAGCTATTTTAATGGTAGATAATATACAAACAACCCTCTATCTTAGCGTAAAAAATACTCCATGAAAAAATTCCTCAAAATATTCGGCATCAGCTTACTAGCTATCATCTTGCTAGGAGTTGGATTTATCTCCTATGTGGTATACAGGGCCAAGTATGGTCTTCCCTTTTACGATAAGACACCTCCTGAATTAGCTGAGCAAACGGCTGAAACCAGCATTCTCCTGTTCTCTAAAACCAATGGTTTCCCACATACTGAGGCCATAGAAGCTTCCATCCCGGCATTTACCAAAATGGCGGCCGACAATGGATGGGATTTGGTGGAGACCAATAATGCGGCTGTGTTTAATGGGGATCAACTCCCCCGTTTTGACCTTGTCATTTGGAATAATGCTACTGGGAAGAATCTTACAGATGAACAGCGTGCTGCCTTCAAAGCTTACATGGAAGGTGGAGGAAAGTTCATGGGGATACACGGAGCTGGTGATGATTCTCATCAGTGGGATTGGTATATAAATACCCTCATTGGAGCTCATTTCTCTCATCATGGAATAGGACCACAAATTCAGGAAGGGGTCATTAATCTGGAATGTGACTCGGCTAACTACTCCCTTTGCCAACCTTTACCCTCTTCCATTACTCGTACGGATGAATGGTATGTCTTTCTCGATAACCCCAGAGATGCCGGTTTTACAGTCTTGTACACCTTGGACGAGGCAGACTTAAACATGGCCGTAAATCTCCCCTTTGGAATAGGAAAAGATAAAAACTTTGGGATGGGAGATGACCACCCTATGGTATGGTATAAGGACCTACCTAATGGAGGAAGAACCTTTTACTATGGAATGGGACATACGGGAGGAACTTTTGGGGAGGCAGAGCAGATGAAGATTCTAGAGCAAGGAATAAAATGGGCAGGAAAGATAGAATGAAACAATTTTGAATGAGAGAATGACAAATTGATAGAAAGGTAGAAGTTCCCTATTCTCGGTTATCTACCTTTTTCTCAATTTTGTGGAGAGCATATAACCCGCTACTTCAAAACCGGCAGCTTCCAGGCAGGCTCGGGAAGTTTGGTTGGATAAATTGCATCTGGCGGCTGGGACTTTTCCGGCCAAATAACACTCCTTCTTGATTTCCTGAACCAGGTATCTGCCATAGCCCCTGTTTCTAAATTCTGGGACCACTTCCATGAAGACATCTGCAAAGGGAGGATTGTAGTGAAGGAGGAAGCCCCCGTCTGCAATTATGCTCCCGTCTTTCTCTAGTACATAGTCCCCGGAAGGTTCATCTTTATCGCCAAGTACTTCATCCTCTGTTTTTCTTCGTCTGAAGAGCACATTGTCTTTTCTCATTTTGGTATGCCTGCCTTCCTTAAATAACACTACCTCCGTCTTTACGGGCTTGCCAAATTCATATAGCATACGACACATGAGGCCATCATTGCTTTGTGCTTCCGCGTGAGTGGCTTTAGATGTATCAATGAGTTGTAGGAAGACTTTTTTTGACACATCTCTGTAAGTAGGTAGTAGGAAGAATTCGAAAATGGCATCTCTGTCTTTCAGCTCTTCCAGACCTTTTATGGATCCATAGCCTATCATTTGATCTCCCTCAAAAACGCCATACTCATCTGCCCAGCCACGCTCATGACAGGCGTGATAGCGTGATTGTGCATGTAGTTCTTGTAAATACAATGCCCTCAGTGGAAGAATATCCGCCAAGGAGCAAGCTTGTATATGAAGGTTCTCTGTCAATTTTAAGGTTGAAAGTTCTTATGTTGGACTATGGCCATAGTCAATTTTTTTGCCAGGGCCTGTAGATCCGTGTCAGATACCGTAAACTCAGCCACCTCCTCCTCGTTTTTCATCAATCCGGCGTTTAGCTCATAAGTGCCATCTATGTTTTTATACAATCCTAACAAGTGATAGATGTTTTCTCCTCCTTCCAAATTTTTTCCTAAGAAAGAAAGTTTGGCGTTTTTCCCTTTATTGGCTTCTTCTTCCAAACTGGCTTCTACCCTGGCGGTGAATTTCTCTGTATCCCTTTTAAACTTATCATTATCATCCCCAATTCTGTCCAGGATCAAAATAGGTTTAGGGCTAGAAAGTTCTATTTTACTTTTGACATCTTCTGTAACCTTCCCGAACTCAAATGAACCTGATCCTGGAGGAGAAAAAGTTTTAGGACTTTGTTCCAAGCCTATATTATCTGCCAAATTTGGTACACGGGTTTTAGCATGAATAAATAGTCTATCTACGTCTACAAACTGTCTTTCTCTTAGTCCAGGACCCTTCATACCTTCAAGCAAC
>JBCBKZ010000041.1:0-15383 GCA_038520955.1 Bacteroidota bacterium
CTGGCAATATAGGACCTGACTATGTTTCAAAACTAGAAAGTCGGGGCTATAGGGTTATTCTCAGTGACTTTTTTAAGCTGAGTGGTCAACTAATCATAGAGGATGCCAGCGCTGAACTATTCTTTATAGAAAAAGCAGATATAGAGATTATAGAGAAGCTGTTTCTCATGCTGAACACGGTTCCCTCTTACAAAAGGAGAAGCAGAATAGTGATTTGCGAGGGAGGGCACATAGGAGCGGCTAAAAGGCTGAGGCGCTATGTAGATGATATTTATGAACAGGATGTAGAGGTAGATAGAATTATCAGAAGAATTAAAGACCTTAAATATGTCAGAAAGGCCATTCCTGTAACTACTCATATATTCCCTCCTCAAACGTTCCAATTACCTCGCTGGAAAAGAATCTTTGATATAGCTGTTTCTCTCCTCATTCTTCTTATGATAAGCCCTGTTTTATTGCTTATCATTTTATGTATCAAGCTGGATTCACCAGGCCCCATCTTTTATACCTCCAGGAGAGTGGGCACAGGATATAAGATTTTTGATTTCTATAAGTTTAGATCCATGAAGGTGGATGCTGATAAGCTCATATCCAGCATGGATCACCTAAACTCTTATCAGGATGAGGAGGAAGAAAAGCTGGACGACCTAATCATAGGCGGCACACTATTAATTTCGGATGAAGGGCAAATCTCTGAAGAGGAGATTGAACAAGAAAAGGAAAAAGAGCTTGCTAATACTTTTTTCAAAGCTACCAATGATCCACGAATTACCAAGGTAGGAAAAGTCATTAGGGGCCTCAGTCTGGATGAGCTACCCCAGCTTTTTAATGTACTGAAAGGAGACATGTCCATAGTGGGAAATAGGCCCCTTCCTTTGTATGAAGCGGAGAAATTAACCAGTGATGAATGGGCTAGTCGTTTTATGGCTCCAGCAGGTATTACGGGACTATGGCAGGTAAATGATTTCGCTCACGCTAAACTCAGCCCAGACGAAAGAAAACAACTCGACAATGAGTATGCAGAGAAATTTTCTCTCTGGATGGATATCAAAATATTGTTGAAAACGCTCCCAGCAATGGTCCTGCATGAGTAACACCTGGATACATACCGCCAAGGCCAAGCTTAGCCGGGTAACTTCTAGTGGGAGATACATAGCTGAAATTGATGGGCTAAGGTTCCTGGCCATCATGCCAGTTATCTTTCAGCATCTCAGTGAGAGAATGCTCAAGTATTTCCCTCAGGAAATCAGCGCTTCTTATGAGGGAGAGTTTTTCCCTTATGTCGTAAGTAGAGGGAGCATAGGGGTATTACTATTCTTCGCCATAAGCGGGTTTATACTGGCACTTCCATTTGCTAAATCTTTTCAGGAGGGGAAGAAGCCTGTCCCGCTAAGTAGGTATTACAGCAGAAGGCTAACCCGTATAGAGCCGCCTTATGTTTTTTGGATGAGCATCTTTGCCCTCATCCTGCTGATCAAAGGGATCTACTCACACCAAGCTTTAATAGGACATTACCTGAGCAGCATTTTTTATGTCCATTACCTGGTGTATCAGGAGTTCTCGGTCATCAATCCGGTAGCCTGGTCGCTGGAAATAGAGATACAGTTTTATCTTTTGGCTCCACTCATGGCCAAGCTGATCTTCGATAAGATACCCGATAAAAGAAGGCCAATGCTCCTGGGGATAAGTATACTGGCCTGGCTGGTTCTTATGCAGCTTTTCGGATGGAACAGGACTCCGCTGAAGTTTACCTTACTTGGCCAGCTACCATATTTCCTGATCGGCTTCTGGGTAGCAGACTGGTATTTAAGACATCCAAAAGGAGAAAGAAAATTTGCACTGACTTGGGATATAGTCGGTATTCTCTCATTCACCATCATGCTCTTTACCTGGAGTGAAGAGTTACCTCAAACTGTGGCATTTCTCATAGCTACGGCTGCACTTATGATGTCGGCTTTCAGGTCAAATCTGGTAGGGAAGTTTTTGAGAATCTCATGGGTCAGCATCATTGGAGGGATGTGTTACACCATCTACCTCACCCACTTACCCTTGTTGGAACTTTTCCTGCAGTTCACCAAACATCTGGCTGTTCAGGGCCCATACTGGCAAAATATGTTGATACAGACCTTAGTCTGTGTTCCGGTACTGTTAATCCTGTCCGGTCTGTTTTTCCTTTTCACGGAGAAACCCTTTATGCAAAAGAATCCTTTCCGGCAGATCTGGAAACGTGTCACTTCAGTTCAACTGTTAAGTAGAGAATAGTTATGTGGAGGAGAATTGTATGCTATTGTGTATGTGTGTGTAGTCTCTTGTTGGGGGTTCATGGCCAATCCCTGGATTCTGATGAGCTGAGCTTACATAAGATTCTTCCTCTGGATACCTTAATCCAGCGGGCCTTGGTTCATTCTCCTATGCTGGAGGTAAAAGATGCCCAGATTAAAGCCAAGGAGTTTGATTTACAGGCCAGTAAGCTAGAGTGGACCAGAAACCTGGCCATATTAGGTAGTGGGACTTACGGATCTGGGAGTTTTCTCTCTAACATAAATGACGGATCAGTTTCAGCTTTTCAGCTCACCGACAGAACTACCCTCAACTATGCCTTAGGGTTCTCGGTCAGGATTTCTCCCTATGACATCTTTGGAACTAAAAGAGAAAGAAGAAAAAAGGAATATGAGATTCTTTCCGTCAAAAGGGAAAAAAATGTCATAGCCCAGCAGATAACCAATGAGGTCATAAGGCTCTACAGCAATCTCAGACTAGCCCAAAGCCTGATAGATGTTTGGATAGACCAATACCAATCTGCGGAACTCGCCTACCAACTCACCAAGAAATATTTTGAAGAAGGGAACGCCCCTGCTGGAGATTTTACTGTGGCTTTAGAGAAAAAAAATGGAGCATTAAAAGAACTGGAAATAGCGAAAGCGGAGTTTTGGAAGTCGCAAAAACTGCTGGAAGCAGTAGTCGGAGATTCGATTAGAGAATAAGAGGATGAATGTAGTTCAGTTTATCAGACTTTTCTTAAGGCATTTTTGGCTGATGGCTACCGTGGGGCTTATCATGGCCTCTCTGGTATTCTACCTGACCAAGGATGGTAAGAAGTCATACTCCTCTTTTACCATCTTAAATACGGGTTTGGTTTCAGGCTATAGCATTGAAAAATCTTCCAATTCCAGGGTGGACTATGCTTATGTTTCCAGTGAGTTTGATAACCTCATCAATTTGGCCAAATCAGTAGAGACCCTGGAGGAGCTCAGCCTAAACCTGATGGCGGAGTGTCTTCTTCTCTCCAAACCAGATAACAAAATAATGTCTGCTGAAGGCTTTCCTACTTTATTAGAAAAATTTGAGGTTATACCAGAAGTAGAGTTAAGACCTATGACAGACAAAGCCTCTGTCATAGAGTACCTGCAGAATGCTAAACAGAACCTCAATCATCCGGTATACGAACTCTTCTATTCTGATGATGACTATTTCGGGATAGACCATCTTACTTCCCAGATTACGGTAGTGAGGGAAGGCAAAAGTGATATGCTGAAATTCTCCTATCAGTCCAGCGATCCCGCTATTTGTAAGAGAACCCTTGAACTTTTAATTGAGATATTCATTTCGAAGCAAAAGACTCTTAAAGAGGGCCAGTCTGCCTCTGTAGTTGAGTTTTTTGAGAGAGCTACCCAAAAGTCGGCGAATAAACTAAGGGATGAGGAGCTGAAAATGAAAGCTTTCCGGGAGAATTACCGAATCATCAACTACTATGAGCAAACCAGATTTATAGCTGGGAAGCGGGAAGATCTATACGAGAAATATAATGGAGAAATGATGAAGAAGGCTGCTTCCAAGGCCTCACTTCAGCGATTGGAAGAGAAACTGGAAGAAAGAGTCAATCTGTCCGGGATTCACAAAGAGTTGGCAGAGAAGAGAAATGAATTATCGGATATTCAGAGCCAGCTCATTCAGATAGAACTGGCAAAGGACTATCATGATACCTTCGTAGATCCTTTGATAGAAAAGGTACTAAAGTCCAAAAGAGAGAGGGTCAAGCTAGAGTTAGAAGAAAATGCCAGTAAGACCTTTGAGGTAGTAATGACGCCTGAGGGAGCAGAATTGAAGAATATGATCTCCTCATGGCTGGAGAACTATTTGGCACTTGAGGAAGCCAATGCCAGAATAGAGGTGATGGATAATCGAAAAAGAGAATTCGAAATCCTCTATGATAATTTTGCCCCTCTGGGTTCCAAGTTGAAGAAAATAGAACGTGCCATAGATGTAGCAGAAAGAGAATACCTGGAGAATCTTCATAGCCTTAATCAGGCAAGACTACACCAGCATAACCTCATGATGTCCACTAACCTGGTGGTGGTAGATAAGCCGCTCTTTGCTCCCAAACCAGCTAAATCCCAGCGGATGATATTAGTGATAGTGTCTTTCATGGCTGGTTTCATTTTGGTCTTTGGAGCAGCCGTGGCCATGGATTACATGGATGAGAGTATGAGAAATCCAGCCATCGCTATGCGAAATACCGGACTTTCGTTGGCTGGTATGTTTCCTGATTTTCCGGAAGACAGTAAGAAAAGCAAAGTACTCTTTGATGAAATAGAGCTACTTACCTCAGGCTTGTTGATTCAGAACATTCAGGCAGAAACGCATGCTGCTACAGAGGCTGGAAAACCCACCTTCATTTCTTTACTAAGTATAAGAGAGGGAGAAGGAAAGACTTTTTTAGCCAAACAAATTCAGAGGCGATTCAGACAATTGGGGAATGATGTCCTGATCATACGACCTAAGAATGAAGGCTATTTCTACCATAACGACTGGACTTTTGTAGACCCGGATACTGATCAGGAGTATTCCCTGGACTGTACGGCCCAATTCCAACAATACTCATTTGTCCTCATTGAGTATCCCGGTATCCTCAAGTCTCAATATCCCAACGAGTTACTGGCCAAGTCAGCTTTGAACTTATTAGTGTGTGATGCTAACAGGGTTTGGAGAGAGGTAGATAAGAAGGCCCTACAAACCTTCCAGAAGGGAACTCAGAAAAAACCTGCCCTTGTGTTAAACCGGACCAGAGTAGACGATCTGGAAGATTTTATAGGAGAAGTTCCCAAACACAGATCCCTGATTAGAAGAAAATTAAAGAGAATTATTTCTAAGGAATAAACCAGCGGCTCATTCTACATTATGGAAAAGAAATATCTGCTTTGTATAGGAACACCTGCCTGGGAGGGAGATTATCAAAAATCTACCCTGGAGCTTCTAAAAGAACTCTCACATACACATGAGGTGCTATACGTGGAATATGCATTTACCATACTGAGTGTATTAAGGAGTTACATGAACAGGAACAGTTTTGTTCCTAAAGAACGAATATTGGGCCAGGAAGACCGGCTCAGATTTATTCCTACTGGCAAGGCAAAAGGCTTACATGTTCTTACTCTGCCGCCTATGTTGCCCATTAACTGGCTACCGAGAGGAGGAGTATATGTCCTTTTGGCTAAACTAAATGCCTGGATAGCGAAGAGATCTATCAGAAAGGCCCTAAAGAAACTCTCCTTTGGCCAGCCTACGGTTATTAATGCCTTGCAGCCCATGTTAGGTAGATATTTAGTAGGAGCTTTTGAGGAGAATGGAAGAATATATTACTGTTATGATGAAATTAGTGAAGCAGTATGGCTACAGAAACATGGCGGATGGATAGAGAATGAGTTCATCCCACTAGTGGATGAGGTAGTAACTACTTCCGAGCCCCTGAAGAGAAAGAAACTCTCACTCTCAGTGCCTACCTCAGTAGTGAAAAACGGGGTAAACTATGAGCTGTTCTCACAGGCATATGCTAGCAGATATGATCGCTTAGGGGCCAAGTTGGGCCCTAAAACTGTAGGGTATGTAGGAAGTATTGACTTTAGAATGGATCTCGACCTTATTCAGTTTCTGGTTCAGTCCAGACCTGAAGTCCATTTCCTACTGGTAGGACCGGTGGCAGATCCAGAGATAAAGGTGAAACTTGGCGGATATGATAATGTCGTTTTTGTAGGTCCACAACAGCCTCATAGATTACCGGAATGGCTGGCCAAAATGGACGTAGGCATCATCCCGTACGTCAACAATGGATTCACACAGAATATTTATCCCATGAAGGTGAATGAATATCTGGCAGCTGGTTTGGCTGTAGTGAGTACTGACTTTGGGGATTTACAGGATTTTCAGGAGGTCATTACCATAACTGATCAGACAAATGAGTTTCTGAAAGCTATAGATGAAGGATTGAGCCATAGAACCATAGCCCTTGCTACAGAAAGAACCATGATTGCCAAAGGGAATTCATGGAAAGCCAGAGCCCGGAAGTTAGGGCAGGTCATAGAGAAGGTAGCTAATAAGAAAGAAGATGATCCCTCTGCGTTAGTTGAACCTCAGCCTGTAAGGCACACAAAAACGGCTCTTTAACTCTTATTGGAAATCAGGACTGGTACTCAGAAACTCCCTGAACCAGAACCTAAGGGCCGACTTGTAAAAGTGGGTACGCTTGGCTCCCTTGTAAGCATGTCGTTGATCAGGATACGCCATAAACTCAAAATCCTTATCCAGATCCGTGAGTTCATCCACCACCTGTATGGAGTTCTGCATATGGACATTATCATCTATGGTCCCGTGTGACAAATAAAGTTTCCCTTTCAGCTTTTCCATGTAAGTAAGGCTGGATCCTCTCAGGTAGCCTTCAGGGTTTTCTTCCGGTGTATCCATATAGCGTTCAGTATACACTGCGTCATACAGCTTCCAATCTGACACTGGCGCTCTGGAGACGCCATGTGTGAAGTAGTCAGCTCCATAGGTAAGGGCCATCAGAGTGGTATACCCCCCATAGCTCCCGCCCGTGATGCCTATTTTACTCTCATCTATGAAGGGTTGTTCTTTTAGCCATTTTGCCCCGGCCATGAGGTCATGCATTTCCCACTTACCCAGATTACGGTGCATTTTAGCTACTCCCTCTTTTCCAAAATGACCTGATCCTCTGTGGTCTATAGCAAAGATGATAATCCCTCTTTGGGCATAAAAGTGCTGTCTGAGGGTTTTGAAACTATTAGTTACTTTTTTTCTGTCAGGTCCGGCATAGATATCAAATATGATGGGGTACTTTTTATTGATATCAAAGTCTGGTGGAAGTATCCAAAAGGCCGGTAACTTAAGTCCATCACCTGAAGGGATGGTGAAGGTTTCAGCGTTTCCCCAGGCGTACTTATTCATTTCTTCTGTAGCCTGATCTCCCAATATCTTGATAGTCTCTCCCCTCTGATTCATCAGGACCATCTTTTTGGGCATGATTAAGTCGCTGAAGGTGTCAATGAAGTATTTACATCCAGGACCAGCTTTAATAGAGTGAAAACCGTCTGCCTGAGTGAGCTTATCAATTTTTTTGTTTTGGAAACCCACTGAGAAGAGGTGCTGTTCCAGAGAATTATCTTTGTCGGCCGTAAAATAGACTGTGCTTTGCCTACTATTGGTGCCTAGAATTTCTTTTACTTGCCATTCTCCATAGGTCAGTTGACGAATCAACTTCCCCTCCATGCTATAATGGTACACATGAGCAAATCCACTTCTGTCAGATCTAATCAGGAACCCCTTTCCATTATCCAGCAACTTAAAATCCGGCGTTTCGAAGAAGGTTACCCACTCTTTCTGCTTTTCTTCATACAGCTGTCTTCTTTTTCCACTAACAGGATCTGCCGCATAAATCACTATGTGATCCTGCCCCCGGTTCATTTGTTGGAAAATGAGTTCCTGACTTCCCTCAGTCCAGTACGGCCAGGCGGTATATTCAAATGACTCATTGGTATCCATCCAGGAAAGGCTACCCGTTTCTACATTGATCACGCCTAATTTTACGCCAGGATTCTTATCTCCCGCTTTGGGATAGCGTTGCTCCTCTACCTCTCCATGAACTCCATCAGCCCCGAAGATGGAAAAGACAGGTACCTCCCTATCATCAAACTGTAGAAAGGCCAGGTACTTACTGTCAGGAGACCACCAAAAGGCGGCATTGTGAGTAGATCTTCCCAGTATTTCTTCCATGTAAACCCAGGAACTCCATCCGTTGTAGATGAGATCTGTTCCATCAGTCGTGAGTTGTTTCTCTTCCCCTGTAGCCAGGTTGAGGCTAAACAGATTATGATTACGGGTAAAGGCTATGTGCTTTCCATCAGGGGAAAACCTGGGATTCTTTTCTACTTCAGAAGGGCTGTCTGTAAGTTTTCTGAACTCCTTAATGTTATTCTTGTATGAGAATAAATCCCCTTTTTTTGCGAGTATATATGTCTGGAAATTTGGAGAAATGGCAGCGGAGGAGGCAGGTAATTTGCTGCTGCTAAATGGCGAGGGGAGATCTGTAAGATTGAGAAATTCCCCCAAAGGGTCATTCGTAGATGTTCCGAAGAGCAAGGCATACTCATTAGCTACCTCCTTCCCTAGTACATAGGTTTCCTCATTGATCCACCCTCTAAGCTTGGGGAGCTCCGCCAGGATTTCAGGACTACCTGACTCAAAGGCCTGGTCATAGGAAAAATAATTCTGGCTATACAGACAAGTTGGCGCGGCCCATAAAGACAGGGCACAAATCAGCAATATAAATCTGTTCATGAACGGTAACTCTAAAGCTATAATCTCACCTATCCAAATTAACATTTTTTTTCACTTGAGTGTTATCCCATGTGTGAGTAGTCCTAATTAGGTGAGATTGGTAAGGGGACAAACTTATTTTTTGGAAAATTACCTACCTTGTACCACCTTTAGATTATTCCTATACTCGCTATAACTACAGACTATGAGAAGATCAAGAATTGCCGGAATAGGTTACTACGTTCCTAAGAATGTGGTAACCAACGATGACCTGGCTAAAAAAATGACTACATCTGATGAATGGATACAGGAAAGATCCGGGATTCAGCAAAGAAGGTATTTTACCCCGGGAGAAGATACCGTATCTAATATGGGGACTCGGGCGGCTAAAATTGCCATAGAGAGAGCAGGCCTACAAGTAGAAGACATAGACTTTATCATATTTGCCACCCTGAATCCGGATTATATGTTCCCAGGTTCTGGTGTGCTTGTCCAGAGAGAACTTGGTCTGAATAAAAAAGGCGTTCCTGCTTTGGATATTCGTAATCAGTGTTCCGGATTTATTTATGGCTTATCTATCGCAGACCAGTTCATCAAAACGGGTATGTACAAGAACGTGCTGATGATAGGGGCAGAAATTCACTCTTCAGGACTGGACTTCTCAGATGAAGGAAGGGATGTGACAGTATTATTTGGAGATGGCGCTGGAGCCGTGGTGTTACAAGCTACTGAAGAGGAAGATAAGGGTGTACTCACTACCCACCTCCATGCTGATGGAGAGTATGCTGAAAAGCTAGCCGTGCTAGCACCTACCGGCCACAAAGAGAGACATATCACTCACGAAATGATAGATGATAGGTCTATATTTCCAGTTATGAATGGACGTTTTGTCTTTAAACTGGCGGTGGAGAAATTTCCTGAGGTAATTATGGAAGCCCTAAAAACTACGGGTTATTCTACTGAAGACATAGATATGTTCATTCCCCACCAGGCCAACCTAAGAATTGCTGAGGCAGTTCGTAAAACTTTGGGCCTTCCGTCTGAGAAAGTACATAACAATATCATGAAGTACGGGAATACTACAGCTGCTTCTATTCCTATCGCTTTAGGCGAAGCTTGGGAGCTTGGAAAGGTAAAAGAAGGGGACCTTGTTTGCCTCGCCGCCTTTGGAAGTGGGTTTACCTGGGCTTCTGCCTTGATTAGGTGGTAAGCCATCAGATACAGATTACAGGCCGATATATATCTAAGGTATGTATCGGCTTGTCTTATTAGGGAGACCAGCAGAAAACTATGCGTCTGAATTCTCGTTAAAGAATAACATACATGATGAGGAAAATTCATCAGGGTTCCCCAAGTCGTGCTAGGACTTAGTAGAATTATCACTTCACAAGATTAAATGTCTGAATCGATGAGAAATTTGCTCTTTATTTTACTGGCAGGAGTTGTCGGTGGATTAGTGGTGTTGTTTGGAAGTAAAGCGGTACCCACTTTTTCTGACCCAGGTCCCATAGTGGAGTTTGCACCTTCAAAATTCACCAAACTTCAGGATGATCTCCCTGGATTGGATTTTACCTATGCAGCAGAACAGTCCATCCCCAGAGTTGTACACATACGTGCACTCTCTTTGGTAAATAGAGGAGGAAGGAGCACAGATTTCTTTAATGATTTCTTTGGGAACAGGAGAAGGAGAGGAGGAGAGAGCGAGCAAAGACGACAGGGAAGTGGTTCAGGTGTCATCATCAGCCCGGAAGGATACATAGTGACCAATAATCATGTCATAGAAGAGGCGGAGGAAATAGAGGTTCAGCTACATGATAACCGTATTTACAAAGCTAAGCTGATAGGTACAGACCCTAATACAGACATTGCCCTAATAAAGATTAATGAGGCGGACCTTTCTTATATGCTATTCGCGGATTCTGATGAAGTGAAAGTAGGAGAATGGGTACTGGCAGTAGGAAACCCTTTTAGCCTTGCTTCCACCGTAACGGCAGGTATAGTAAGCGCAAAAGGAAGAAGTATTAACATTATTGGTGGAGATGCACCTATAGAATCTTTCATCCAGACAGATGCTGCTGTAAACCCTGGTAATAGTGGGGGCGCGCTGGTAAACCTAAATGGAGAGTTGATTGGGATTAATACTGCTATAGCTACCCCCAATGGGGTGTACGCAGGATACTCCTTTGCAGTCCCTAGTGAGATCGTAGCTAAGATCGTGGAGGACCTAAAAAGCTTTGGCGTAGTGCAGAGAGCTTATTTAGGGGTTCTGATTCGTGGCCTTAATGGAAACATGGCAGAAACACTAGGACTGGACCTTACTGAGGGTGTGTACATTGACAGTGTGATGAACAATAGTGCTGCTGAAGATGCAGGGATATTTAGGGGAGATGTTGTTCTAAAGGTGGATGAAGTTGAAGTGAAAAATTCTCCCGAACTCCTGGAACAAATAGGCCGACACAGGCCTGGGGATGAGGTAGTACTTACAGTCTCCAGAGACGGAGAAATAGTTACCAAAACGGTGAAACTGAAAAATCAGTCTGGAAATACCCGAATAGTGGAGAGAAAAAGACCTTCGGTATTAGAAGAGCTAGGAGCAGAATTCGAAAGTCTGGATGAGGAAAAAGCAGAAGAATTAGGCTTGAGTGGGGGAGTGGTAGTGAAGAGTATAAATTCCGGTAAACTGAGAGAAGAAACAGATATGGAGGAGGGCTTCATCATCACACATATAGATAAGGAGAAAATCAGAAACCTGGAAGACCTGAAAAACATAGTGAAGAAGAAAGGTGATAATGAAGGTGTCATGTTGGAAGGAATCTATGAAGGCAGCCCCAGAAAATACTTCTACGCCTTTGGGATGTAGGAGAAACTAAAAATAGAAGATAAAAAGAGAGCCGCCTCATTTCTGGGGCGGCTCTTCACACTTTAATAAGAAGTAGACGGTGTATTAATCCTTGAATACAGCTATATGGCTGAGCTGAGAGATGTTTTCAGGATCACTAAAGTCATACTGGTAGAAGCCGTCCTCTCCTACCAATAAAAGCACATTGAACAGTGGGATTACATCAAAGGCATGTATGTTAGGGAACTTAGCTATCTCTGGAAGTAGGAGACTTTCGTCCGCCAGTATGTCTGTTGCATCAAACACTTTCATACCTGCATCTGCCTCACAAATGAAGAGGGTGCCATTTTTGATTCCTAGTCCATGAGGATTGGTCATAGGGAATGAGTTGATCAACCTGGGATTCTCCAGATCAGAGATGTCCAGTACATCCAGCTGGTTAACGCCATCTCTACACAGGTTACTGGACCTGAGTGTCACAAAGGCATGATGTCCTTCCGCCACTACGGGATCACAGCTTCTCAAATGCTCAAATTGGGAAAGTTGTCTGGGGGCAGAAGGGTCATTCAGGCTGTAGATAAACATCCCAAACTGAGAGCCTATCAGCAGATTGCCCTGGAAGGGGAAGATCGTTTCTATGGCCCAACCTACATTAACCGTATTTACCAGGGCCGGGTCATAATCATTGACAAGGTCAAATACTACCAGGTCCTGGTCTGTAACGGCATAAAGATGATTCTTGGAAATGGTAAACCTGGCCAGTGAACCACCAACGCCTGTAGAGCCGTCGGCAGCACTGGTTTCAGGAACAGCCAAATCATCTCTCGAGACAAAAAGGTTGAAAGGGAAGCCCCGGCTTCTGTCGCATTCAATGGTTTCTGTAACTTCTCGAGCATTCCATTTCTTTACTACTCCCTGGCTGGCATCAGCCCAAAACCCATTAAAAGTAGCTATGTAGGGAAGTATATCTTCTTCTCTATCCACTTCTACTACATTATTCAGGTCCTGTATGTCCAACGTTACCAGGTCTACATGGCTGTTTGCGTATAAGGCCGTCCCTTTAATGCTCAGGTCTGTATTCCCAGGGATTCTGATAAATTTTTCGTTGATGGGATTGGAAGGGTCAAAATTGTTGATCACATGAATCCCTTCATTAACTTCACTGATGAAGATGTAGCCATCCTTATAGTAAATTTTTCCTGGGTTGCTTAACTCTCTTGGGGATTCAGCTTGGATAGCACTACGCATTTCTTCATAGCTCATATACTCCGGTTCCCACATGATATAGGTAACCGTACGCTCACAATCATCCTGGCAGCTGGTCATGCTCAGCAGGACAATGGGAATCATCAGTAGGGTTAAGGTATTTCTTGAGATCATATTTCTTCCTTTTTTTGTACTAAGACGGAGAAAGAGAGAATGATGCTGCACGGGAAAACTTTTTTTCTCCAAAAGCATTTTCTCTATACATAATGAATTTATCCAGATACCTATGGCAGGAAGTATAGTAGATAATTTGAAAAGGGTTCTAGAGAATATCCTTGAGGTTGTGGTAGGAAATGGCAGAAAGGAGGAGGAAGTAAAGCTGATAGCTGTTTCCAAAACTAAGCCTATGGACCTGATCAAGGAAGCCTTTGAGGCTGGTCAGGTAGATTTTGGGGAGAATAAAGTTCAGGAACTACGTGAAAAACACCCACTCTTACCTGATGCTAACTGGCATATGATAGGCAGTCTTCAAAGGAATAAGGTTAAATATATAGCCCCTTTTATCCACCTCATTCATTCAGTAGATTCAGAAAGATTGCTAGCAGAAATAAATAAACAGGGAGGGAAAAATGAAAGAGTGATTTCCTGCTTACTACAGCTAAATATTTCTGATGAAGACAGCAAATCAGGGATGGAGGAAGATGAAGCAAAAGCTATTCTGTCAGAAATAGAAAAGTTTCCTCATGTACATATCAAAGGCCTTATGGGGATGGCCGCCTTCACAGATGATAAGGAACTCATCAGGTCTCAGTTTCAGCGATTGGCAGAAGCCAGAGATACGTTCAAAGAATTTGAAGGTCCACAGGTAAATATGGAAGAGCTTTCTATGGGGATGTCAGGTGATTATGACATTGCCATAGAAGAAGGTGCTACCTTGGTAAGGGTGGGGAGTGCTATTTTTGGGTCGAGGAATTACGGCTGAGAAGAAATTTTTCTCACTTTCTGAAAAGAGGTAGCAGCATCTATCATTCTCATATAATGCACAGTTTTCCCACTTTCCAGGGACTCATAGAATAATCCGTCTTCCGACTCTATGATTTTGCACTTTCCCATATCGTATCTTAAGGATTCTACTATATCTCCTACCTGTAAAGATTGCCCATCCAGGTCTACCATTTGGATAGGAGCATGCGTTCCATTGCTATTTTCTTTACGTTTGAAGAAGTTAAACATCCGATTGTATTTAGGCTTAATAAAAAATGACTGATACTAAGATACCTAATTCTGCTGGCAATACCCTCCCACATATTTACACTATTTCAGGGATGGGGATGAATGAAAAGCTTTTTAGAAAGCTGGATTTCCCCTTTCCTTCTACTCATCTACCATGGATAGAACCAGAAAAAGGAGAAAGCCTGAGAGATTATTCTAAAAGAATAGGATCCATTATTCCAGAGAATCAACCAGTCATACTCATAGGACTTTCTTTCGGAGGGGTAGTTGCATTAGAAATGGCTGAATGGCTGGAGCCGGAAAAAGTCGTTCTCATCTCCACTATTAAGACGCGTAAAGAACGACCGCTCTTTTTTAGGATTATGGAATACATTCCCTTATACCTTTTTCAAAATAGGGCATTACAGAATGCTACCATAGGGTTTTGGGGCCCCTTTTTCGGGATCAATAATAAGGCGGACATCAGAAGGGTCATGGGCTTATTTTGCGATCTCTCCAATGACTATTTCCGCTGGGCCATTAGGCAGATGGTGAAGTTGAAAAGGAGTAGCTGGAAAGCCGATCTTGTCCACATTCACGGGACAAAAGATAGGGTTTTCCCATCAAAATACCTCCAGGATGCTCACCTCATAGAAGGGGGAGGACATGCTATGATCATTAGAGAAGGTGAGGCTATCTCAGAGGTTATTTCCCGCTTTCTGACACCGGAGCTTGCCATGGAATAGCTCCGGCTTTTTGTAGATGCTTCATCAGGTAACCATTCAATTCTCTTGCTTTTTCAGGTTCCTCATCAAAGAGATCATTCTGCTCATAGGGATCCTCAGCCAGATTATACAGTTCCCGTTTCCCGAACGGATCATTTTGAAGGAGCTTCCAATCACCCTTCCTGACCGCTTCAATGGTTTTCCCTCCATATCGCATACCTCCTTCTCTTCTGGAGAAAAAGACCACTCTCCCTGTATCAGCCTCTTGAGTAAATTCTCCCAATGCTTCAGAAAGGAAGGATTGCCCTTCTATTTGATGGGTAGCTGTAATACCTACAGCTTCCAAAACCGTAGGGAAAGCATCCATGCTTAAGGCCATGAAATCCGTTTCTGTATTGGCTGTGATATTTCCCGGCCAACTAATGCAGGTAGGTACTAATAAGCCTCCTTCATACACAGACTGTTTTCCATCCCTAAATGGACCGTTATTAGCCCTGTCTCTTAAAAGTCCTCCATTATCACTGGTAAATAGGACCAGCGTATTTTCTGCCTGTCCTGTTTCATAGAGGGTATTCAATACCTGCCCTATACCATCATCCAGATGTTCTATGAAAGCCACTAGTTTTGCCCTTGTAGTATCTATACCTTCTTCTCGGTCGAGTACCTTTTGTAGCCATTCTTCAGGAGGTTGGACAGGAAAATGGGGGGCATTATAAGCCAGATAGAGAAAGAAAGGATCTGCCTCATCAGCTCTTTCTTTTACATAGTCTACTGCAAAATCAGTAAAGATATCT
>JBCBKZ010000420.1:0-5174 GCA_038520955.1 Bacteroidota bacterium
GTAGAAGTTTTTCCTCTGCCTACTGACTTTTAATCGATAAACAGCTTTTGAATAAATCTACCTTTAGGTGTGTGAATCTCTAGTAGATAAATACCTGGAGAAAAGGATTTCGTAGAGAGCCTTACCTCTGGAGAATGAACATGCTGAGAAAGAACTTTCTGCCCATTAAGATTCCATAGGTATGCATGTGAGATGGAGGTTGTAGCTTCAATTATTACTTCTCCTGCATCAGGAAAGCCCTTAAACACGTGAATTCCATTCATGGCAAGATCAGAAAGCGAAGTGCTCAAGGCACAGTCAGGTGCATCTCCATCTGAAAAAGTAGGCTGACCCTCTTTCACCGACCAGAACTTCCATTCTCCTCCTGAAGTAGTTTCCCAATCTGTCAGGTCTATCTGCACGCTCCCATCAGGAGTTCCCTTAGCCTCAAATACCCTAAGGGCCTTCCCTTCCTTATTCCAATCTAATACCTGTCCAGGGCTTAACTGCTCGGGTTGAGGATCTGCTAAATCACAGTTCACCTGAAGGAAGTAGGCAACATCCTCCTCATTTGGGTAATCACCAAACACCCTGGCTATTCCATTTTCATCTATACAAACAGCAGTATACTCCTCACAAGCTATGCCCTTGATGCCGGTATTGCCTTCTGACAAAGCACGAGCCATGAAGACCATGTGCCTTCCCTTCCTATCTGGATTATCATAGTGGGTATCTGTAATGACATTCTCCAGAAAAGGGGAGTTTAGAAATGCCTCATTACTAATCTGAACCTCCTGCCTGAAAGGATTAAATAAGGCTGCTTCTGATCTGATAGTGCCATTCTCAGCTGTAAAATAGTTCCCTCCCAGTATGGCCATACCAGCACTAGTCCCGCCAATGACAATGTTTCTCTCATTTATCCCCTGATTAATCAGGCTGTCTATGGCTGTCCCTCTCCAAAAGGTGATGTAGTCATACTGGTCTCCCCCTGCAAACCAAATAGCTTCCGCTTGCTTGATTCTCTCGTGTACATACTCACTTTCAACCGCTTCAGCCTGGTTAAAGAGAAGGGTTTCTACAGAGTTTACATTTACCCCCAGTTCCGAAAAGAGATAGTCATTATAACCATCCGAACCGGAAGCTCTAAGAACCAGTATGTCACCTCCCCCACTTCTTTCCAGAAACCATTTCATGGCTTCATCATTTTCACTGGCACCTCCCATCAGGCAAACACCTCCCTGAGGAGAAACCTGAACATCCGTCCTACTTCCCGTAAACCAGGACCTAAATGCCTGCCCATGCAACTCTGTAGATGTGAAAAGGCTACTTATACATAGGAACACCAGAGAAAGATATTTCATAGGGGATTTCTAATCGCTTGCAGACAAAATCAGTAATAATTTGCTGAAGATGCAAGGAGTTTTTTTCTTAAGACATCTACTGTACTAAATCACTCACACACTATCATGTTTAAGAAGTTCTTAACCTCTTTTTTGTTAGCTTGGCAAAACATTCAATCCAGGGTTTTTCACACCATTTTATCCATACTGGGCATCGTGATAGGGGTAGCTGCTCTAGTGGGTATTCTCACCCTCATAGATGGACTGGAGCAATACGCCAAGAGTCAGATTTCCGATACTACCAGCCTGGAGTCAGTAATTCTTTTTCCAGAGCGATATAAGAAGCTCAATGGTCTTCGAATCCCTAAAGATACTATGGACTTCCTTCTTCCAACTGATTTAGCTGATTTTCAAAATGAAGTGAAAGAAACAGATTTAGCCTTTACCTATTGGATACAAAGCAGATTTACGGCTGTAGTAAAGATAGACACGACCTCAGTAGGGGTAGCAGTAGAAGCCATGAGTTTACCTCTTTTCGAGTCTCAAGACCTTATCCAGGGAGACTCCTTATCTAAAGCGCACTTACAAAAGGGTATAGCCGTAGCCACGGTGAACCAAAGCTTTGTGAATAGCTTAGGAGCAGACATCCCCATCATAGGAGACAGTATTAGCGTGGAGAATTTCAGGCTGAAAGTGATAGGCATAGTGGATGCTGATACAGCCAGTCCTCCCAAAGTCCACTTCCCCTTAGCCCTTATGTCGGAAAAAGAGTTGAAGGTCCATCCGACCCTGGCTTTGCTAAATGTATCTGATGTGGAGAATGTCTCAGCCACCAAGGACTCTGTGGAAGTCTTTCTGAAGGAGAAGTTTGGAGAAGATTCTGATTATAAAGTCCAAACCCAGGAGTTCAGGGTCAAACAAACCGAGCAAGGATTCCTACTTTTTAGGATGGTCATGGGTATGATCGTAGGTATAGCCGTTCTGGTGGGGGGCATAGGCATCATGAACGTATTGCTCATTTCCATTACTGAAAGGACCGTAGAAATAGGCATCCGAAAATCTGTAGGGGCCAACAAGCGGGACATCATGTTCCAGTTTCTGGCGGAGTCTATCAGCATTTCCCTATTTGGTAGCTTAGTGGGACTTATACTGGGCATGCTAGGTTCTCTGCTTGCGGCAGAAATAGTGGGTCATGTTCTTGAGATCCCCTTTGAGGCCTACTTCAGTTTGAATACCGTCCTGGTGGTAGTGGTAATAGCGATTCTGCTGGGCATCATCTTCGGGACCTATCCGGCCATCCGTGCTTCTAAAATGGACCCCGTGGCAGCGATCCGGAATTTGTAGGGGTTGCAGTATACCTCAGATCATGATCTGAGGCAACGGTCTTTTTAACATGTAGGGGCAAAACATTTTTTGCCCAAGCCCTCAAAGGTCGTTGAGGTTCTCGAAACGACATGCTATGAGGAACAGTTTGTGCCTTCGAGAGCCTCAGGCACCATAGAGGTCAAGCAGATTTAATAAGTAGCGGTGAATTCATTCGCCGTTTCGAATACCACGTAGAGACGCAAAATCTTGCGTCTTGGATTCAGGGTTCAAACATTAGATCCCGGCCGACCCTTCTGGCAATCCGCTACAAACCCACCGGGATGACGTAATAATATGTAGCGGTGAATTCATTCGCCGATTCTATACCACGTAGAGACGCAAAATCTTGCGTCTCTACAGCAATGTCATGTATCAGTTCCCCGCATTAAAATTGGTGGACCCCACTTCACTCCAATTCCCCTACCCTTTCATACACAAAGGAAAACTCCTGATGGCCTTCTTTCATCTTCATGGCGAGGTATATAACTAGCTCATTTTCTCCCTTTTTCTCGAAGGTGATGGTATTAAAGTATACTCGGTTTCCTTCTACCTTCACCAGGGAGAAATCTTCTGTTTCATTCTTTTCTTCCCAACCGGTGAGGTCTTTATTGAAGTGCTTCACCTGAAAGACCAGAGAATTTTCAACCTCTCTGAACAGCATAAATTCATAGAAGCTGATTTCTCCCTCTTTCAAAAGGCGAAAGCTGCCCATCATGGCATCCCCCATGGGTGGAGACCATACCTCTTCTACCTCCCCTCCAAAGGCATTTCCCTTCCATTGGCCTTTCATCCATGAAATGACTGATAAGTCAGCCTCAGGATTGATCCCTTCTCCAGTAAGGGTATTAGGGGTAAGAACCTCTTGCCCAAAGCTGTGAGAAGTGAATAGCACTCCACTTAGAAGAATGAGTATAAGGTTTTTCATGGAAGTACAGGATTAGTAAATGAAGGGGTTTGGGTTTGATAATCAGGAAGAAGTTGTGTTAGATGATGCTCCAAGTGCCCTACATAATCATAGACAAAATAGGCCAGATTAGACGACTCGCCTTTTCCTACTCTACGCATAGTGATCAGGTGCATGTTATGATCATTAGGTTCAAAGACTTTGTAGAATAGCTCATCCGGAATCAGGCTGATAACTCTCCCCAAGTGTAGGTTATACAAAGACCAGAATTCTACCAGCATCTCCCAGTCGGCCTCCTGGTACTGCTGATGCTCCACCCACTTGGCTTGCTCATAGCCTGGAAAAATGAGCTGATCCTGATGCTGTATACGCACAAAGCGCTGATGGTTATTAGCAGCTGAATCTACCAGATGCCCCAGTATCTGCTTCTTTGACCATTTCTCAGGAGAAGGCTTGACTGATACCTCCGACTCAGATAAAGCCAGTAGCTGTGGTTTTGCTTTCAGGATGACATCTTGGAGAATGGTACCTATGGTGGTTGCTGACATGTGTTTGCTATGATTAAAGTCTATCGTAAGAATACATACTCTATTGGTAATTACATAAAAAGAAAGCTGGTTGAGAATTTCTCTCAACCAGCCAATAAAGACAAAATTTGAAGGTGAATGTGTCGTATTTATTTGTTTTGGCCATGTAGAGACACGATGCATCGTGTCTCTACCGCATATGTTTCTATCCCTATTTCAAATCTTTCAATCTTACTAGCTTGGGGTTTAAACCCCAAGCTAATGTGATGTTAACTAAAAGGTTTATTCTTTTAACAACAGTTATCCTATTCCTACCTCCTCACCAACTTCTCCAAAAAAATCTCGTCTCCCAGACAGGGATTCAGGTCTGCTCTGAAGTCTATGGTTACGGGGATGGGATATTTCACATCATCCGCCAGGCCTTCTATCTCTGAACAATCCGGAAACTTCTGGAAGCGATAAGTGCTATCAGCTATCTCTATGAACCATCCCCCACAGCAGGCGCATCTCCTGAAGTCAGGTCCGGTTATGCTGGCCTCTACTTCATTCTCAGGTGTACACGCATGTACTTCTGCCGTGGACTCATTCTCACATCCTATGGTCAACATTAGGATTCCTAGCCCTAAGTAAATAACATATCGAATACCCATAACACTGTAATAATTTATCTCAATTTAATATACTCAAGAATAATATCTCCTTCACACCCACTCGTATCAGGCTTCCAATCTACCCATACATCCAGTGGAAATTCATAATCCGATTCTTCCAGATCCAAATTTGAGCAGGAAGGTTCTTCTACAAAGCGATAAATACTATCTGCTATTTCTATAAGGTAACCTCCGCAGCAGTCGGCACAGTCTCTGGGATCTTGACCTAGAAGCTTTGCCTCTACCTTATCCTGGAACTGGCAATTGGGGAATAGGCCCTCCCATTTTTCGCAGCTAGCAAGCACCATTAACGTAATCACTGCAAAAGCTAGGTTTCCGAACATCCTTCTTGAGAATAGCATAACTTATTTCAGTTTGATTTTCTCCAACAAAATCTCATCTCCCAGGC
>JBCBKZ010000421.1:0-5171 GCA_038520955.1 Bacteroidota bacterium
TCAATTTAAAATGGTGTATAAAAATAGCCCTATGAAGTTAAAAGGAGACAGTCCTAAGGTGGGAGCTGTCTGGATTAAACCTATTGCCATTATTGGCGGCACATTAGGAGCCATATTGGGACTATTTTTGATCAGATCCTCTTAACTTAGCGCTTTAATGTTATATGAGAGTTATAGTAGATAAGGTCATGGGCCTAAAATTGAGTCGACTGGTTCTTCAGGTTACAGCAATAATATTGCTGTCAGGATGTGCCAATCAGTTAGCGCCTACGGGAGGCCCAAGAGACACAACTCCCCCAGAGTTAGTGAAAACCAACCCACCTAACCAAAGTCTGAACTTAAGCACTAAGTCTTTCACCTTCGTGTTTAATGAAGCGATCAAGCTGCCCAAATACAATGAAGAAGTGTTCATCTCTCCTCTTCTCAAGAGAAGACCCAACATCATTCTGAGTGACAATTCCAAGAGGGTTAAGATCAAGTTTAATGAAGAGCTGCTTCCTAATACTACCTATGTTATCGCCCTGAATGGGGTTACTGATAACTATGAGAGCAATGAGATGAAGCAAAGTATTTCTTACGCCTTCAGTACGGGTGCTCAGCTGGATAGCATGGAGATAGAAGGGCAAATATGGAGTCCCGTAGCAGGTGTAGGGAGATCTGAAATGCTGGTTATGCTATTTGATGCTGATAGTGTGTTAGGGAATGATCTGCTCAGAAAACGTCCTGCCTATATTACCAGAACAGATTCTTTTGGTGTATTCTCTTTCTCTTATCTCCGAAATGTTCCCTACAAGATATTTGGGATCATGGATGATGATAAATCTAATACCTACAGCCAGCCTTCTGAAGAAATGGCTATAGCCAGTGATACTATTCTGACCTTTCCGGATACAGGAACAGTGGCTAAAACCAGATTGTTTTCTTTCAAACAGGATGAAGCTGCTCCTATACTGCTGGATTATGACTGGCTGAGTGATAGTACCTTAAAATGCCAGTTTGATGAAAGTTGGCTGGAAGACTCACTAGTCGTGAGCATTACGGATACACTGGGGAATGATTCATCCTTAATCACCCAATGGTCTGTGATGGATAATGCGGAACATGAGCTTTTCCTACAGATTCCTCGTCCCAGAGATAGCGTAAGTTTGCTGACGCTATCTTTTCTCCAGGATAGCCTGGGAAATGCTCGGGATACCACTCTGCTTATTAAGACGGGGACAGTTAGAAAACCTGAAAATCCTGTCATCATCAAACCTGCTTTTGACATAGAAGACAAGAAGATGAAGCTGAGTTTGGGGTTGATTGTAGGAGACTATGACTCTACTCAGATTTATCTTTCTGACACTGCCAGGTACAGACCTGCCCTGGATAGCCTGGATATCACTTTCCCTGAAGGGATTAAAGAAGGAGAGTTTTATAAGAGGCTGGATTGGGAGGCAGAACAGGATCAGTTTCACTTGAATCTTATCCCAGGTTTTACACCAGAACCCGAGCTTAGCTATGTGTTACACATAGAGGGTGAATTATGGGATGAAGCAGATACTACCTATAGGTATGTAGTTAAGTGGCCTGACATAGAAGAATTTGGTACCCTCTCTGGGACAGTTACGGTTCAGGGGTATGATGGCCCTGTAATCCTGGAGTTAATGAAGGAAGAGCAAGTCATCAAAAGAGGATATGAGAAAACTTATTTCTTTGACTACCTGGAACCCGATACCTATCAGATGCGCGTGACACTGGATCCAGATGGGAACCGGACCTGGACTCCCGGGAGTTTAAAGGAGAACAGGCTGCCGGAAGTCATTCTTAAGGATAGCCAATCCATTTCCATACGGGCTAATTGGGATATTGAAGCCTTTGACCTTAACTTCATCCCTCCTTCCTATGATCAGCCAGAAGAGATTCCTGAAGAAAAGCCTGATGCTGAAGAAAAGGAAGATTAATCCGCAAAACACTTTATGCGTTCTCAGCATATTCGCGCGCTGACATTTCTGTTTCTGGCTAATATTATTTCCGGCTTCGCCCAAGGGATCACCATGCTGGCTATCCCATGGTATCTGGTGAATCAGCTTCCTGGAGAGAACGGAAAAATGCTGAATGCCACCATTGTGGCTACGGTTACTTTCGTGTCCCTCTTTTGGGGCTTGTATGCAGGTACGCTGATAGATAGGTATAACCGAAAGCGGATTTTTCAGATCCTGACGGTTATAGATGCTGTCATTTTAATTTCGGTGGCATCCTGGAGTATCGTTCAGGGTAGTGTATCTGTGTCTGCTATTATACTGGTCTATACCACTACCATTTTTACCTACAATGTCCACTATCCTAATCTGTATGCTTTTGTCCAGGAACTATTCCCTGCTAAGTACTACCAAAAGGTAAATAGTGCTATTGAAATTCAGGGGCAAACCACCAACTTTCTGGGGATGATGGTAGGAGGACTGTTCCTCTCAGGTTCTCCCTCAGTAGATTGGTGGCCTGAATATCTAGCTTTTTCTCCATGGGAACTTCAGCACATTTTCCTGATGGATGGGCTTACCTATGTCGTAGCCTTTTTCCTGATTTCCTTGATCCCCTTTCAGTCTGACGAAAACAAAAAGATAGACAAGGGGAAGGTCATTGACAGACTGGTTCAGGGGTTTCAATATTTACGTGAGCATCAATTACTACTGCTGTTTGGCGTCTGTTCACATCTGATCTTCTTTGCGCTGCTAAGTACTATTCAGGTAGTCATGCCAGTTTATGTGAGTGACTACCTGAGAGAGGAGGCCTATATTCTGGCCGCATTTAAGGGGATGTACGCCTTGGGGGCTATCATCGCAGGTTTACTGGGTTTAAAGGCAAACTTTCAGCCTCTTCGCGTGATAAAGTGGGTCATTGTCCTACTACTTATATCTGGCGTGATCTACTTTACCTGGGCATCTACCTCATCTGTGAAAGTCCTGCTCACCTTATCAGTGATTATTGGGATTTGTAATGCCGGAGCCAGGATCCTCAGAATTACCTTCATCATAAAATTAGTTCCCAACAGAATCATTGGGAGAGTTAATTCATTTTTCGCAGTACTGAATGTAATGTGCAGGGTGAGTTTTCTCTATTTCCTGACCATCCCTTTCTTCTCCGCGGCAGAAAATGGACCAAATATTGTATATGCATGTGCGTTATTAGGCATAATCCTTTGGATAGGAGCGCTGGCCTTAGGGACTCGTTTAAAGGACTTTAAGCAGCAAATCGAACTGGAAAGACAAGTCTGGTAGAGATTTCTGCCGTTAATCCCAAATTTATAAAAGTTGAACCTTTATTGAGTATTTTTATTCAACCCATTAATTACGCTTAGAGACTTTGTCAGGGCATTCCTGATTATGAACAGTAATACGGCATACGTAACGAATTCTCTTGAAGATGAACTGAAAGAAAGAGGACTGATTCGTCTTATGATGGATCATGTGTCTGATGGAGTAGTCGTATTCGATAATAGCTTTACAGTTCTGGCGTGTAATGGTGAGGCTGCCAAAAGATCCTACCTCAAGGAAATTGAAATGGTAGGCCAACCTATCTCAGATGTATTTCCTTTTTTAGATAACGATCTCTCACGACTCAGCCTTCAGGAGGCCCTGAAAGGTTGTGAAACCAGCATGTTTGAACAGGACCTGGATGTCTTGGGAGAAGGGGAAGCGGTTTGGTTAACAGCCGTTCCTATCCAGCATGAAGAAGGCCAGATTGTTGGAGGCCTACTCACCTTAAAAGCTAATAGAAGGAGAGGGACCAATGGAGAGAGTAGTTATCAGGCTGCCCTGGAGGCTAAGAATCCCATGCTTAAACAGGAACCTCTTTACTATTCTCCTGAATTATTAGGAAATGATGAAGTTCATAGAAAAGAAGTTGAAGGCCACCTTCACTACCTAACCCAAGAACTGATCAGGACTAATAATGACCTGGAACAGTTTGCATATGTATTATCACATAATTTTCGGGCTCCGGTAATTAACCTCCAAAGCCTGCTTCAGCTATTCAATGCTAAAAAACTGGAAGATCCTGTTAATACACAGATCTTCGACAAGATCGGGATCAGCATAAAGCAGTTGTCAGAAACCCTTCATGATCTACAGAAGATAGTAGGGCTGAGGAATGAAGCTCCCAGGCAGGAGTATATAAATCTGGCAACCTATGTGAAAAAAGTATGTACCCTAATGGGAGAACAGATTACAGAATCTGGAACTCAAGTGGACATAGAGATCGATGAGCAGGTAGAACTTTTCCTACCCAAATCTTATTTGCATAGCATTCTGTATCAACTTATCTCCAATAGCATTAAATACAGATCTCCTAATCGTCCGCTGATGTTAAGATTTCAGACGAAATATGAGGGAGAGTTCGTTAAACTTTTGGTAATTGACAATGGAATAGGGCTGGACCAAGAGCGATACAGAAACCGTATCTTCGGCCTTTATCAAAGATTCCATGAACATATAGAAGGGAAAGGTTTAGGATTATTCCTGGTGAAAACACAGGTTGAAATTCTAGGTGGTAAGATAGACTTTGATAGTGAGGTGGATAAGGGAACTACAGTAGCCGTTTGCTTCAAAAAGCTCTAAATAATTTTTTTTATATTTTAAAGATCATATTAGTAATCAAGGATATATGAAGACGCTAAAAAAGGCCATGATTATCGACGACGATGAAATCAACAATTTCATCTGTATTAAGAATATGAAGGACATTTCTTTTGCTGAGAATGCCTCATATCATCTGAGAGCTAAAGAAGGCTTGGAATACCTAAAGGAAACGCTGGATTCAAGTGAAGAACTCCCCGACGTTATCTTTTTGGACATAAACATGCCCGTAATGAATGGCTGGGATTTCCTGAAAGAGTATAAGTCTCTTCTCCCACAATTCAATAAGCCTATCGCTTTGTTCATGCTTTCTTCTTCTATCTATAGAAAGGATATTGATATGGCTGGGGATCACGACGAGGTAACGCATTATATCATCAAGCCTTTAAGCAAAGACAAGCTTAAGGATATTCAGAGTAGATATTTTAGCTGATCATTCCTGTTGTGAGTAGGTCTACTGGCAATTGGATTGTAGCTCATTTGATAACCTGCGTCTTTTATCCTGAATCCGGCCAGTACCAGCTTACACCAGTAATCTCAGCTCGTGAAGGTTTATCT
>JBCBKZ010000422.1:0-5168 GCA_038520955.1 Bacteroidota bacterium
CAACAGGATAATTTTTGTATCCTGTTGTTGCTCTTTTTCAGGTTTTTCTTTTCTCACGCTAATAATGAACATTTTTCTACTACAACCCATGCGGACAATTCTCCTTCAATAAAAACCATATACCTAATTGATGCTGCTTCTGACCTGGTCCTTTTTGAACTGGGAGATGGCTCAGTTATCAATGTATTTGCCTATCCAGAAGGCTTGAATATACAGGTGGTTACTATTGATAGCCTGGATGAGGTAGGTAGCATCACCTTTTCTATGGAAGGGCCCTCTTCCCTCAATAGAGCAGAAGGGAAAGCTCCTTACGCACTTTTTGGAGATTCTAATGGGAATTTTCGACCTTATTTTTTCAAAACTGGAGAATACTCCTTATCGGTAGGAGCTTATGCTGAATCTGCCGGAAAGGGAGAATTATTTGATTCAAAAAGCATACAGTTTTCTGTTATTGATCAGGAGAAAGATCCCTGTGAAAGCAATCCCCAACTTAGCCTGCAGGATTCTGTTTCCATAAGTTGTACTGGAGAGGCCATAGAGTTATTGGCGGAAGCTTCTGAAGAAGGAAGATTTAGCTGGTCAGGCCCCGCCACCTTTGAGGCCAATACGGCTAGAATACAGGTCGGCACAGTGGGTAGGTACGAATTGACTTTTACCTCTAATACCGGCTGTGAACTAAAAGATACAACGGTTATCACCCAGCAGGCACTTCCAACTGTAGAAGCCACTTTCACACAGCCCATTCCTTGTAGTGGAGGGAACAGCAGGCTGATTCTCCTCACTGAAGAGGAAGGAGAAATTCGTTGGTCAGGTCCAAACGGATTTATCTCTAGCCTGACAAATCCTCTGGTCAGTGAGGCGGGTGCCTATACTGTACAGCTCACTAACGCCCAAGGATGTCAAAGCCATTTCACTGTGGATGTTCCGCTTGAGAATGCGCCTATTCTTACCGTAGAAGGGGCAGGAGGCATCAACTGCTCAAATGATCCTATTCAACTCATAGTTTCAAGTAATAAGCCTGGTTCTTTCTTATGGGAAGGGCCAGATAACTTTTCAGCCAGTACAGCCGAAGTGCTAGCAGAAATACCAGGCACCTATACTGTGTTGTTTAGAGATCTGGAAGGCTGCGAGGCCAGCGAAGAAATCGTGGTGGTAGCAGTAGTCAATCCCATCGTTTCTGCCGGAGAAGATGTACGTCTTTCCTGTCAGTCTTTTACGGCAGACTTGTCCGCCCAAAGTTTGGAAATAGGAACATATTTATGGACAGGTCCTAACGGATTCAGTTCCACCAACCCCAAAATAACCGTATCAAATGCGGGTACCTACACGGTTCTATTCAGGAATCAGCAGGGGTGTGAGAATATGGATGTGGTAGAAGTACTACCTGCCATTATTCCACAAATCGCCATAGCTGACCAAATAGATATTCCCTGCGGAGAGGAAGGAATAGGGTTACAGGCGGAAATTAATACAGAGGGATCATTTAAATGGCAAGGCCCAAATAAAGCAGATGGAATCAGGTCTACCTTGTATGTAACCAGAACGGGAACCTATACGGTAGCATTTGTAAGTGAAGACGGATGCAAGGATTCAAAGAAGGTAGAGGTAGAAAGGGAAAAGTATGATCCCTTCATTTCCTTCCCTGACAACATCTCCCTAGGCTGTACGGATTCCGTTCTGCTAACGGCAGAATTAGGACCTTACTGTGGCCTTAGGTGGACAGGACCTAACGAATTTGAGTCCAGACTTCCTCAACCGAAAGTAGGGCAAGCGGGAACTTACAGACTGATGGTAAGAAGTGAGGGTGGATGTGAAAGCAGCAAGTCATTGGTAGTGGATGAAAGTGCCTATGATCCAGTAATCAGTATACCTGAGACAGTATTACTAGACTGTGCTAACCCTAGTAGCATCATAGAAGTAGAGGCGGCTAACTATGATGTGATTGAGTGGACTGGACCAGCCAACTTCACTTCAAGCGAATTGTCGCCAGTAGTGAGCCAGGAAGGGACTTATACCCTCAAATTATTCTCAGGAGAAGATTGTTTCAGGACTTATCAGGTAGAAGTAGCCTTCTCCAATGCAGGCTTTTCGCCTGTAAGCAGCATACAAACTCAACTTAAGCTGGACTGTGAAACCCTTACCGCTAACATGGCCATTGTAGCGGCTAACTATGTATCATTTTCATGGACAGGTCCTAATAATTTTTCCTCAACTTTATTAACTCCGATAGTCACAGAAGCGGGTACTTATACCATTACCTTCCAGGGAACGGCAAGCTGTGAAGCTTCTTATAACATTCAGGTGAGAGAATGTGCCCCAGAACCAGTATGCGATATTCCTCGGATTCAGGAGGTATTATTGATGAATGCAGACACTGATCTGGCCATACAATCATTAGCAGATGGAGCCACCATTAATTTGGCTGAATATCCTTTTCCGCTTAACGTAAATGCAGTTCCGGAAGACTGCGAAACTACCACTGTCAATAGCTTGAGATTTGAGCTACAGGGTCCGCTGGAACTTAGTCGGACAGAAAGCGCTGCACCTTTTGCCTTGGGCGGGGATAATCGGGGCGATTATCTTCCCATGGAGTTCAAAACAGGAAGCTACCAACTGACCCTGACTCCCTATTCAGAAAAGGGGGCAAAAGGAACATCCGGACAAGAAGAGATCATCAAGTTCAGTGTGGTAAATGTACTGAGCGGACCATCAGGAATAGACTCCGCCCCTCATGGGTTAAGTTCTCGATCAGGAAAAAGTTCTGGTTCTTCTGGAGAATTAACAAACGGAAAAAGACTATTGCTTTCCATCCTTCCTAATCCTGCCAACCGAAGTACGACTATTTGGGTAGAAGGAGACATGAGGGGGAAAACGGACGTCTATATCACAGATATGTTAGGAAAAAGAGTTTATAGCCATACAGCAGACAAGACCATTCATAAACAGCATGTTGAACTGCCGCTTGCAGGTCTTCCCCAGGGAATATTCTTCGTCAATGTAAAGATTGGCCAAGAGCTTATTTCTGAGAAAATAGTCATACAGCGGTAATCCATGTCGTTAGGTTCAAAAAAGTGACCGATCAGCAACTATTTATTAGGCAAAGTTCGGATAATCATTAAGTTTACCTTTTAGAATAAATACTTTTTAAAAGTTTTGCCTAAATCAAGTGATGCTGATCCTTCTGTTAATTTGACATAGCTTATTATGCACCATTCTACTGGCTTCTACGGCAAAAATATAGGGTCTGCAAGAGCTAAAATATTTTTCCTCCTTTTCGGTATTTCTTTATTGGCTTTCGTTAAGCCGCTCAACTATGGGATAGAAACTCCTGTAGCAGTTGAGCCTTACCTTAACGGGGTGTTTGAGCCGGTTCTGGCGGAACCTGGAGCAGATGATTCCTGGCAGGTGGAAGTGGCCTTTCCCAATGTTACTTTTATAGATCCCTTGGAACTGGTAGAATTGCCTGGAACCAATAAACTGGTCATCGTAGGAAAAACAGGCTTTGTCTGGACCATAGATAATGATGCCACCACATCAGAAAAGACAGTATTACTGGACATATCTGCCAGAACAAAAACGGGCATTGACTCAGGATTGATGGGAATAGCTTTTCATCCGGACTTTGGGAAGGCTGGTTCCCCCAACAGAGGGTACTTCTATGTCATGTATCGCTACAGATTTGAAGCTGGTTACGGCGGAAAGGAAGGCTATATAAGGGTTTCAAGATTTACAGTAGCTGACGGGGCAGAGGTGGCAGATGAAAGTTCTGAACTGGTACTCATCCAGCAATATGAGCGTCATGAGTTCCACCTGGGTGGCGGGATGTGCTTTGACAATGAGGGATTTCTCTTTCTTTCCTTCGGAGATGAAGGGGATGCAAGAGATTCATTCAATTCTTCCCAAAAAATCAATGAAAGTTTCTTCAGTGGAATTCTCAGGATAGATGTGGATATGGATGCCAGCAGAAGCCATCCTATCAGAAGACAGCCTCAAAACCCAGCCAATCCTCCTAAAAATAGTTGGCCGGATAGTTATTCTGCTAACTACTATGTCCCAGATGATAATCCATGGGTGAATGCCAATGGATCAGTCCTGGAAGAGTTTTATGCCATAGGCGTTCGGAATGTGTTTAAGATGACCTATGATGAAGAAACAGACCAACTCTGGGGAGGAGAAGTAGGCCAGGGGAGAAGAGAGGAAGTCCTCGTCATTGAGAAAGGAGCTAACTATGAGTGGTCCTACAAAGAAGGCGAACTCACAGGATTTAGGTCCAAGCCAGGTAACCTCATAGGAACTGAAACGGGCCCCTATTTCCAGTACCCTCACTCGCAGGGTGCTTGTATCATAGGCGGCTTTGTGTATAGAGGGGCCAAGTGGCCCAGTATGAGAGGAAAATACATTTTTGGGGACCACGTGTATAGAGACATCTATACCATTCCTGCTGATGCATCTTCAGAACCGGATGAAGAGCTCCTTCTGACCATGAAAAGGGATGGGGTAGGGAGCAAGACAGGAATCACCTCCTTTGGGACAGATGCTAGTGGGGAAATCTATGTCTTGAATGCCTTTGAGTCGGATGAAGATGGAGGAAAAATCTACAGACTGACCCGAGATGGTGAGACTACCTTTAATCCACCTACGCTACTTTCTGAAACCGGTGCTTTCAAAAATCTGGAGATACTAGAAGCGGCAGATGAACTGATCCCTTATAAAGTAAACTCTCCTCTTTGGTCTGATGGTGCGGCTAAAAAACGATGGCTCGTCATCCCTAATGATGGGACCTATAATAGCTCAGACGAACAGGTCATATTTGATGAGAATGATGAATGGGACTTTCCCGTAGGGACAGTCTTTATTAAACACTTTGAGCTACCCCTTGACCAGCGGAATCCGTCAGTTACCCGAAAGCTGGAGACGCGCTTTGTGATTTTGGGCCCAGATAACTGGGTAGGAGGGATCACCTATAAATGGAATGAAGCAGGGACTGAGGCTACTTTACTGGAAACAGGGGATTCTCAAGCCTTTACTGTCATAGATAAGGAGGGAAATCCATTTAATCAGATCTGGGATTTTCCCAGCAAAGGTCAGTGTATAACCTGTCATAACACAAATGCTAAGTCGGTACTGGGATTAAAAACCCATCAATTAAATGGAGACCTAACCTATCC
>JBCBKZ010000423.1:0-5137 GCA_038520955.1 Bacteroidota bacterium
CTACCTCTTCTACACTTAATCCATAGCCGTCATCTCCTATTTTCTGGATAGAATCTCCTGCATCTACCAAGCCTTCCTTAAGAACCTTAAAATAGAAGCCTGTTTTATGTGCTTTCAGGAAATCCTTAATGAAGGTGGGATCGCCCATTTTTAGGCCTAGCTTGAAACAAGGCATCCTGGGCGTGGTAACCTTGAAAGTAACTTCTCCTATTTGGTATTCATCCCCTATGAAAACGGAGCTTTCTTCCATTCCGCTTACAGCCAGATTTTCTCCAAAAGTTCCATGCCCAAAACTCAAGTCTGGTCTGGCCTTCTTCCAATAGTTATAGTGCTCAGTAGGATATGCGTATACCGCCTTATCTACTCCTCCATGTACGCTAAGGTCTGCCTGCTTATCTCCTTCTATGGTCAAGAAGGTAACCTTCACAGGTCCCTCAATAGCTTCTTTGAATATGCCGGTGGTGACATTTCTGCCGTTGTACTCCAATTCCTTAATCTGTCCCAGAAAAATGCCTTCTATTTTCATGTAGGTTATTGTTTGAGAAGTTTAAAAGCATGTGACCAACGATTCTCTCTAAATCCGGGTATACACCATAGCATGGCTAAAGGTTCTATGGCACGAGCTGCCTCCACAGATCCCATATCCTCAATCTCCCAGCCAAATTCTGTACAAATTGTGGCTACCTCATCTTTAGCGCCCTGGTGATCTCCACAGATAAACATGCTGGGAGTTTGCTCAAATTTGGGCTGCACCATATGAAGGCTTCCTACACAGCTAAAAGCTTTGACAAAATTGGCTTGGGGGGCCATAGCCTGAAGCTCCTCCATAAGAGAATGATTGATCTTGCTGAAGTATTTGATCACACCATTTTCAGCTCCGTCATTAGAGATAGGGTTGGTAGCATCTATGATGGTCTTTCCTGTCAGGTTAGAGATACCCAGGTTTTTTAGGGCATCTTTGGCGATTACCCCCTTTACAGCAAACACGATTAGTTTGTGATCTCTGGCGGTTGCATCAGGTGTATCCGTTTTGATATTGGGGATTTCTTCAGCTAGTGCCTTTCTGGCTTCCTCCCTTCGGGAAGCAATGGTTACCTCATACCCTAAATCCATAAAGCCTTTAGCAAGGGTTTTTCCTACGATTCCGGAGCCTATTATTCCTACAGTTTTCATGACGGGAGTAGCTTAATATGTGTGAAAGGAAAGGATTGAATGAGATCCAATCTGGCGATGAGCGTCAAAGGGAATTGTCAGAGAAATGACCGTTATTCCCGGATAGGCAAAATAACGGTCATCTTCTTATTCTCACAATATAAAAGGTAATGGAGAGGAAAATTTCCCCTCCATTCATGATTTATATTTGTACTTCTCTTGCCTGATGGGTGTACAGTTGATGGTAATGCCCACCCTGCTTGATAAGTTCATCATGTGAACCATCTTCTATGATCTTGCCCTGTTGCATGACCAGGATCCGATCACAGTTTTTGATGGTACTCAGTCTATGCGCTATGATGATGGCAGTACGCCCTTCTATCAGGGTATCTATCCCTTTCTGAATTCGCTGTTCTGCCAAAGTATCCACAGAAGAAGTAGCTTCATCCATGATCAGGATTTGCGGATCACGTAAGATAGCTCTTGCAAAGGCGATCATCTGCTTTTCACCGGCAGATAAGTTGCTACCTTCTTCGCCTACCTCGTCGTCCAGCCTACTGGCAAATTCAGACGCTCCTATTAGGTGTAAAGCTTGCTGAATTTCCTGATCAGAAGCATCTAACTTACCATATCTAAGGTTCTCTCTAAAGGTCCCCGCAAAGAGATGAGGCGTCTGTAAGATGATGCCCAACTGACTCCTGAAACTATCCAGCTTCCTTTCTCTGTAATCTACTCCATCTATCAGAAGCTCCCCTTTTCTGGGTTCGTAAAAACGACATACCATTTTGACCAGGGTACTCTTTCCGCTACCTGTAGAGCCTACGATAGCTACCGACTGACCTGCTGGAATGTGCAGATCAAAATTATTCAGAATAGGGTTGGCCTCATTATAGAAAAAGTCAACGGATTTAAATTCTATCTCTCCCCTTAGGGGATGATAGGGCAATACTCCTTCCTTATCCTTAATGGCCAAAGGCTCATCTATCAGCGTGAAAATTCTCTCACCTGCTGACAGACTATCCTGTGCTATAGCATAGTAGTTAGTGATATCGAATATAGGTTCGAAAATCATCCTCGCATAGCTAAAGAAAGCCGCCAATGTCCCTATGGTAATGCCTATTTGGGCTTCTACGGTGAGGTGCCCTCCCAGGTAGATAACCAGAGCTGCAGCCACCGATCCCGTTATCACCACTATAGGGTTATACATGGAAGAATAGAAGGATGATCTGAAAGATGCATCCCTCAGTTTCTCACTTACCTGCTTGAAAGTGCTACTGGCTCTTTCTTCCTGCACCGTAGTTTTGTTTACCTCCAGTCCATTGATATGCTCTGTCAGGTAAGCAGCCATCTCACTATAGGTTTTCCGGGCTTTTCTCGCATACCCTATCAGTAAGCCTCTGACCTTGATAGCCAGAAATAGCAACACAGGGATGGTCCCCATCACGATGAGGGTAAGTCGCCAGGAGTACCAGAACATAATGGACAAACTCACTATGATCATGAAGACTCCATAGATTAAGTCCACAAAGCCCCAGGAGATAACTCTGGCCACTTTCTTTACGTCAGCTGTTACCCGTATACTCAGGTGGCCTATAGCTGATTTGTCGTAGAAAGAGTAGGACAGATACTGTAGCTTTTTGAACATTTCATTTCTCAGGTCATAGATGACAAACTCCTTTAGCTTACCTGCCATCCTGATAAAGATCGCAATGGATACTACCAGGAAGGTATAGGTAATCAGGAATAGTCCTACATATAGCCAGAAGCCCTCTATGTCAAATATGCTGGAAGCCTCCTTTCCCAATGCCTCCACATTAGGGGTGATCCACTTATCTATGAAGTTTAGCCATATGACGGGCAGCATGGCCTCAGCAGAAGCTGCCAAAAGAGTAGAAAGGATGAGACCGTAAAACCAACCATCATAGCGCATAGTATGCTTGAAGATGCGCTTCATGAAGGCACCAAATCCTTTCCGCTTCTGAAAATCCTTCTCTCCAAATGTTTGTTCTGTACTCATTGGGTAAAAAGGGTTATTAGTTTGGTAAAGTTTGTATATCAGATTCTACTTCAGTTTGTATTCTATGTATCTCCTGGTAGTAGCCAGGGATACTTTCCAGTTCATGAGCAGTTCCACTTTGGACCAGTTCTCCTTTATCCATGACCAGAATTCTATCTGCCTGTTGGATAGAAGTGATCCTGTGCGAAATGATCAAGGTAGTCTTTCCGCGCATAGGGGTAGCCAATGCTTTGAAAATGGCCTGTTCTGTCTCTGTATCTACTGCTGAGGTGATATCATCCAGGACCAGAATATCAGGATCCGTTAGCATGGTTCTGGCTAAGGCCACACGCTGTTTCTGTCCTCCTGACAGGGTTACCCCTTTCTCCCCTACAATGGTTTTGAACCCATCAGGGAAGATCTGTTTGATTTCACCTATCTGCGCCATCCCCGCCACTCTTTCTACTTCATTATAGGTAGCAGCTGGTCGCTTGTAAGCTATATTCTGCTTGATGGAGGTAGAAAAAAGAAAAGCCTTTTGTAGGGCTATTCCTATCTTGGCTCTTACAGAAGGCCTGGAGTAAGACACCAGAGAACGACCGTCCAGGGAAATACTTCCTGATGAAGGTTCGTACAGCCTCAGCAATAACTTGATGAGGGTAGACTTGCCTGCACCTGTAGGACCAATGATAGCTACCCGTTCACCTGGCTTGATTTCAAAGCTGATGTCTTTTACAGCTTTCTCCTCTCCTTCCTCATAGCCGAAGGTTACTTCATCAAAGACGATATGTCCTTTTAATGGCGGAACAGGTATTTCTTCATAATCTTCAGGCTCAGCCTCCATAATTTCTGAGACCCTTTTCATGGCTACTACAGCCATTCCCATTTCGGAGAGCACTCTTCCCAGGTCTCTCATGGGCCAGGCTATCATGTTGATGTAAGTGTAGAATCCCAGGAGTTCTCCTATGGTTATTCTCTCCTGTATAACAAAATAGCCTCCAACCATCATGGAGACTAGAATTTGTAGAAAGATCAGGAAATCTGTCATGGGCCAGAACAGCGTATGCAGCCAGTTCTGCTTTAGTCCCTTTTCCCGTTTTCGTGCATTCTGCTCCTTGAAGCGTTTGATCTCATGTTTTTCATTAGCAAAAGCGGATACCACCCTGATGCCATTCAGGTTTTCCTGAACCAGATTGTTAAGCTTATCGGTTTCTTTTTCATGCTCAGCCCACACGACTTTCTCCTTCTTAAAGAAGATGAAAGCTGCAATACACACTATAGGTGCCACTATGGTACTAATGAGTGCATACTGCCAGTCTACAATGGCCATCATGCTGAAGGCAAAAGAATAAATAGCCAGGATACGTACCATGGCTATGAGCTGACCTTGTAAGAAACCCTTAATAGTATCTATGTCTCCGGTACATCTTTGAATAAGTTCTCCTCTGGTAATCTTTGAAAAGAAAGACAGGGGTAACTTTTGGATGTGGGAGAATGCCTGGTCCCTGATCTGCTTAGCTGCTTTCTCAGCACTATCAGCTTTGAGCGCATTAGCTATAAAGAGGGTAATACCTCTAAACACAGAAACTACGACATAGGCCATTGCCATGATGGACAGCATCTTAGCCAGACTTTCAAGAGAATAGTCAGGCAGTAGCCACTGGAAAAAGCGGGCTATTACGTCATCAGAAACTCCATTACCAGAAGCCCCTATGGCAGGCGTGATCACCTGGTCCACCACAACTGTCAGAATCTTGGGCTCTATGCTCCTAAACCCAATGGATAGAATTAACAAAAGGGCAGACCCAATGTATGCCCATTTATAGGTATCCAGAAACTGGATGACCGATCGTAAAGGTGAATTCATATTCTTAGGCTTTGGGTTTGTGAAAGTTAGGTAGAAGCAATCTGTATCAAGTAAATGTCCTAAAGTGAGGAAAAGTAGTAGGGTAGATCACTTTTTTGTCCTTTTATAATAAGTTACTGTGT